>JBDTAT010000152.1:0-6439 GCA_039924505.1 Bryobacteraceae bacterium | reverse complement strand
GTTCGGATCGCCCACTAAATTCGCGCGCAGGTAGCCGGTGTTTCCGGTGTTAGCGCTGTCGCCAGGGACCGTGATGTTATAAGGCTGGCCGGAGCGTGCTGTGGTGATCGTGTTAAACTGCCATCCGCCAGCCACCAGATCGACGGCGCGGTTGCCACTTGAATACTTCCTGCCTTTTCCGAAGGGGAAGTCATACACAATGTTCACGCTCAGATTCTGAGTGATATCGAAACCCGATACGCTGCGGTCGTTGTTGTAGTGGTACGGATCCTGAACCGACTGGCCTTCCACGCCATACCACCCGGATGATCCGATGTCGATCGACTTCGAGTAAGTATAGGAAACCTGATAGGCTAATCCGCCGGAGAACCGCTTGTCGAACAGGAATTGCAGCGAATTGTAGTTGCCTCGGCCAATGCTGCGGTCATAGTAAGTGGGGTGAATATACGGATAGGGCTGGCGCGCCGTCGGATCACCCGGACCCGGAGTGAGCGCCACATTGTAGTAGCCGCCAAGGTCGAGCCTGCGGCTGCCGGAGCCAACATAGTCCACCGATACCGTCGTTGAGCTGTTGAACTGCTTCGCCACTCCGAAGTTCCACTGCATCGAATACGGGTTTTTCGCATACGGATCCATATACCACTGCACCTGCTGGAAAGGTGTGGGGGCGGGAAATGCGCCACCACCTCCGGCGAACGGACTCTGCGCCTTAATGGTGGGCGTCGGCTGCGAGGGTACCGGCACGTTCAGGTTGTTGGCGAGCTGCTGCCCAATATCCGGCCATGTCCCCTCGTAGTTTTGCGAGGTCTGCGTGACGGCGGCCCAGTTGTCATAGAAAATACCGAAGCCGGCGCGCACCGCCGTTGTCTGCGTTAAGCGGTAGGCGAGGCCCAGCCGCGGTCCCCAATTCGTGGTCGTGTCGTGGTAGATCTTGCCGGTTGGCGAAACTAGGACGTGATCCGGGAGTGTGCCGTCGCCGGGAATGCAAGGTGCGTGCCCCCGATCGGCGCATGAGGGCGGCAGCTTCTGAACGACGTACGTGCCATTGTTAAAGTTGATGGACCCCGCCTCGATACCGCCGTTCTGGCCGACGGTATCGGGCAGGCCGTACGGCGGAATGAAGGTGCGATCGTAGCGAAGTCCGAGGTTGACGGTGAGTTTCGGCGTGGCCTTCCAGGAATCCTGGAAGTAGAAACCCATCACGCCACCCCACCTCGTGGTTTCATGCACGTTCCGGCGTCCGGCGTTATCGGGGACGTTCAGGAGGAACGAGGCGATCGCATTGCCGGGATTCACGTTGGGCGCGGAAGGATCGGACGTCTGCTGAAGAGCGAATCCTACGTTTGCGTTGTTGTACAAGGACTCAAAGGTGCTGCTGCTCAGTTCCCCGCCAAAGCGCAGAGTGTGGGAGCCGATGATCTTGGAAACGTTCGCCTTCCACTGCTGGACGTTCGTCTCGTTCGGGTTGAGCGATTTGCTGACACCCGGAATGGGATTGCTGAATCCGGAGATCCCAGTGGCCGGCAGCAGGTTGAAGCCGCCGATGAAATTGCCAGCGAAGTTTGGGTCGTACCCCAAGCCTTGAATGGCGCTGGCCCCCAGGCTGGTGTAGATAGTCGAACTGTTGGTTTCCTGATGGGACCGGCCATACTGCGCCTGCAGTATGAGGCTGGGGCTGAAAGTGTGAACCCAACTTGCTCCGAAATTCTGACCGGGATTGTCCGTGATGGTCTGTGTCTGGTTGGGCAAGCCGCCGGAACCCGCAGTGTCGTAGTAAATTGCGCTGTAGCGGAACCACACAAAGTCTTTCGCTCCAAGTGTCTGGTCGATGCGCGAGGTGAACTCCTTCTGGTGCTGCCGGAACGGCGTGTTATCGATGGCGTTGTTGTTGGCCACCCCTGTGTTGAACAGCGTGGGCCGGAGCTGCTTTGCAAGGCTCACCAACCGCTGATCGATCAAGCTGGCCGGAATCTGGTTTCCGGGGAACGGATCCCGGATGAAGCCGCCGGCTCGGTTGGGATCGGGCCGCGTCGAAAACGGATTGAAAGCCTGCGCCTCGCCGGCCAGGTTCCCGCTCAGCTCCGCGTCATTCGGCAGATGCAGGAAGGTATTCGCGGCGCGCGAGTACTCAAACCCTTCATATGCACCGAAGAAAAACGTCCTGTTCTTCCCGTTGTAGAGCTTCGGGATCACGACCGGGCCGCCAGCCGAAGCGCCAAACTGGTTTTGACGGAATACCGTCACACTATTCTGGAACGTGCTGCGGGCGTTAAAAAAGTCGTTGCGCAGATACTCCCAAAGCGTGCCGTGATATTCATTGGTGCCGGATTTGGTGACCACGTTGATCATGCCACCCAGGGCTCCGCCGAACTCGGCCAGGTCGTTATGCGAGTTCACCTTGAACTCCTCGATGGAATCGATGATCGGTGGCACGGCGTAGGTGCTCGAGAAAGCGCCCTGGTTGTTCAGGCCATCCGTCATAAAGAAATTACTGCGATTCGTCTGGCCGTTGATCGACGGGAAGAAGAACTGCGTACCGGAAGCAACATTGCCGAAACCGTTGGAGTTCTGCGATACGCTGATCGGCGAAACGCCCGGTGACAGAGATAGAAGTTGCGTGAAGTTCCGGCCGTTCAAGGGCAGATCGACGACCTGTTTTTCCGCGATCACAGCGCCCACTTCGGCGGTGGACGACTGCACCAACTCGCCCGCCGCTTCCACCGTAAGGGTTTGCTGGACAGCGCCGACTTGCAGCGCAACGTCGAGGGTCGCCGTCTGATTCACGGCCAACGTGAATCGTGAAATCTTCGACGTTTCGAAGCCGGGTGCGGACGCCTCCAGCGAGTAGTTGCCGGGGGTGATGCTCAAGAATACAAAGTTCCCAGCGCTGTTCGATGCGGCGGAATGGCTGACGGTGGTATCCAGGTTGGTTAGGACCAACTTTACACCCACTACCACGCTGCCGCTGGAGTCGCGGACAACGCCGGTTACGGCGGCGGAGGAAAGCTGCGCGTAGATGCTTTCCGGGACGATCCCAAGCGAAAGGGCGGCTAGTATCAGGATAAAGTTCGAAAGCGGACTGCGAGTTTGCATACGTTGCATGACCTCTGTCCCTTCTGTCAATAGTGTGAAAATACTACACTGGTTTCCCGTCGGTGTCAAGGGGAAGAATTGGGGGAAATTGGAAAGAATTATCGCCCGCAAATTGCCGCGGATTATTCAGTTTGGTGCTCAGCCGATGGGTGAGAAGCCATCGACGCTGCCCGGACGCCCCTGCTTGTTCACGGTTATCGGGCCGGGCACTCCAAAATCAGAGCCTCATTGGAGACCGTGGCGTTTGCCGGAATATCCACCGCGTAACTCAGCCGCGTTTGGGAAGCGCCGGCGCGTTCGACATACTTTCGATGCGCGCCGTTCTCTATCCACGCATGGGTAATTTCGAGCGGAGACGATGACCGGCGGGCTCGTTCGGAGACCGCTAACCGGATTTTGTCGAGCGCCATTCCGCGGATACGGTATCGAATATAGACGCGCCGCGTTCCAGTTGGAATTTCGTTAACGCGGTGGTCCACTTCGGGCCATCGCAGCGTACGGTCAATCGGCTGCCCATCCGGCCAGTTCAGTTTCGGATCGTAGGTCCAGAGCGTTCGATACGGCCCCTCTGGTTTTGTCGACCAGGACAGATCGGCCATGGGCGCGGCGGCGTCCGTAGCGGGCCACGGCGCAACATGCCGGACTTCCGCGGTAAATTTGTCCGGCGCCAGACCGTCGCGCAGATCGAGAAAACGGCCGCCGACATCGAATCCGCCGATTTCGGCGCCATCCGGGGCCGCCAGCGGCAGCACCATTTCTCCCGCCTGCGGCGATCGATTGATCGTGTAGCCTTGCCCATCGTTGGCCACGTAGGCGAGATTGGTTTGCCTGCCGGCGGCCTCCGCGGCGCGCTGCACGTTTACCGGCAGTTCGGTTCGAATCGTATTCGTGGAGCGATAGAGAAACTGGTTATGCCCGGGCGCCACGCCGGGAAGCGAGCGCGGGTTCACCTCGAACCGGGTGATCAGACCTACTTCGTGAACGCCGAACTTTTTGCCTCCATCCGCGCGGTGTGCCGTAATTCGGACCCAGTACCCATAGCTGCCGCTCACCGCCGTCAGTTGGCCGTGTTCCGACTTCACAATTACCGCCGGAGCGGCGTTCCAGCGCCCCTGGAAAGGCCCGTGAATCGCGGCGCCGCGCGTCCATGTGTGCCCGTCGTCGACCGATGTGTCGACGCTCACGCTATCGCCGCCGGAGGCGAGAGAAGCGTTCATCTTAAACTGCGCGTCGATGACGACATAAGGACATGGCATCGGAATTATGATCGAGCCGCTCCCATCTTTCTGAACGATCGCAGCCAAGTCGGACTCGGTTGGCTGATATTCAATCCTCCCCGTCGCCCAGCGGCGGCTGTCTTTCTGACTCTGCGGACCATCGGCGGTGCGAATGTGATACTGCGCGATTTCCTGCGGAAACTCGTGCCAGGAGGTCCCATCGAATTTGTACGGGAGATAGTAAAGGTCGGGCGTCTCGGGCCGGAAATAACGAATCATCCGTTCACCGGGCCGCAGCACGAAATCCATCGTGTGTCCGCGCGGGTAACGCGTGAACGCGTACAAACGGTTGTCGTTCGTCGTCGTAAACAGTTCGGCGAGGCCGCCAATCGCCTTCGCGCGGACATCGGCGGGATACCACGGATCGTCCACCGCGGTTTTGTCCGTTACCCCGGGGGCCGTCAACTTTCCCAGAATAATGTTTCCGTTCCGCTCGATCTGATGAACCGAAGCGACGTCCCGTTCCTTCAGAGGGCCGGAGCCGACCGCGTTATATCCCATCATGTCCGAATCATAGTAGTGATATTGGCCGTAGTAGTAGACCTCCGCGACGGTGTGTCCAGTCAGGAACCAGACGCGCGAATGTTCAAATCCGCCGGCATCCCAGACCGCGGAGAGCAGCGGCGCGATGTGATAGCACAGCCCGAACCCATAGCTGTTGAGCAATTTCATAGGGTCCAGCACTTCGCCATCCGGCTCCTCATACGCCCACCCGGCAATGTGGTACCAGAAGCCCGGCTTCACAAAGCGGCCGTCCGTCAGGAAAAATCTCCAGATGGCCTCCGCCTTGTCGCGTTCGGTGTGCGCGCCCGCTTGGGCGTAGATGTCAAGCGCAAGCGCCCTCAGGCTGGTTGTATCTACTTGTCCAGCTTTTAGAACGGTTGGAGAGTACACCTGTGCCTGACACCCGGCGGCACAGAAGACGATAAGCGCGAGCACGAGTTGAAATCGCATGGAAGGCCCATTCTGAGCCGCGCGCGCAAGCAAGCGGTCCCCCATATACACCGAATCTCGCGGTCCAGGACCCGGAAACACGCTACCGCCCCGCCCCCAGCGGCGCAGCCCAGTTAGAATTCCAGTTTCCCCTGGAACTGAACCAACCGCGCCAACCCAATGCCGTTGTTGATGACCCCGAGGTTATTCGGCAGCCCCATATTCTTGTGATTCAGCAGATTGAAAATTTGCGCTTCAATCCGCAACTTGAAACGCTCCTTGATGGGAACGATTTTGTAGAACGAAGAGTCGATGTTGTAGAACCCCGGTCCCGTCATGTAATTCCGCGGGATGTTGTTCAAGAAGTCGTTATCGAGCGGATTGGCGCGCTGAATGAATGTCTGGCCGTTGTAGGGCTGGCCCAAGTCCGCGCGATCGATGCTGGAATTGAACCACTGCGCCGCCTGACGCTGTCCGGTGGGCAGAATGCCCGTTTTTCCGGGCGCCAGGAGGATCGCAGACCCGCGCGTCGAGTAGTACGGCGAGAATGGCAGCCCGCTCCGCCAGTAGTAGAATCCCGAAAGGTTCCAGCCGCTGACCATCCGATCGACGAATCCGTTCGCACCCGATAAAAACTTTTTGCCGCGCCCGAACGGCAGCTCGTAATTCCCGTTGAAGCTGAGATTGTATGTGGGAAGGCCGCTATCGGGCGCGTAGATATCGCGCAGCCGTTGCGCGGTGGACGCATTGTTGGTCAACGTGCCGGGCAGCATTTCCAGGCCGCCGAAGGAATTGTTGGAGCCTTCCGACGTGGTCAACGTTTTCTGCCACGTGAAGAATCCCTGCAGAACAACCCCGTTACTGTAGTTGCGCCTCAGTTCCGTCTGTAATTGATGGGAGTTCGAGTACCCGATGAAGCGCAAAAGGTCCATGCTCCCGGTACTGGAGTTCGAGAAATTCGGATAGGGGCGCCGTTGCACCGGCGTCTCACCCGGAGCGAGCTCGCGCGGAACCGGCACGTTGATTGGATCGTAATTCACCAGATTGCCGCCGTGGGTCCCGACGTAGGAAACGCGCGCGCCCAGCTTGCCAGGGAGTTGGCGTTCTAGCGTAAAGTTCCATTCCTGGGCCTTTTG
>JBDTAT010000151.1:0-3050 GCA_039924505.1 Bryobacteraceae bacterium | reverse complement strand
AACAGGCATGGCTTTACACGACGCGCGAATTCGGCCAGTTCGACTTGCACGTGGAGTATTGGATTCCGCCCGGCGGCAACAGCGGCGTTTCCATCCGCGACGTTTCGCGGGCGCACTACGCAATTGGGGAGCCGGCCGATGAGGGTCCGCCGATGCGCACAAAGTTAAAGGGAACGCCGGCGCATGTCGGCTACGAGATCCAGATTATCGATCCGGACGAACAGAAATATCCGCCGGGCAGCGTGTACCTGTTCGCGCCGGCCAAGCGCGGCGTCGAGAAACGCGGCGACTGGAACAGCCTGGAAATTGAATCGCGGACGGACAGCATTCGGGTAAAACTGAACGGGCAGTTGGTGGCTGAAAGTCCCGGCGATCCGGCGCGATCGAAGACCGGCCCGATCGGGCTGCAACTGCACGACCAGTTCACTATCGCCATGTTCCGCAATATCCGCATTCGCGAGATCAAGTAGAGAGCGCAAAGGGTGCGGCGCGCCGCACTCCGTTTTGCGCGTTTTCCTTAGAGAACGTACAGGACGCGGGATGGCGCGTCACCATGGTCCTTCACAATCCCATTGGATTTGGCGCGAGCGACTTTCTGGAGTTGGCGTGGGCGGCCCTGCTGGTGCTGCTTGCGCTAACCTGGCAGCCCTTCGTCAAGCCGTTCGCGCGGTGGATGGCGCACCGGACCGCGTGGTGCATGTTGCTGCTGGCCGTTCTGCCGGTGGCGCTTCGTCTCCTGCTCCTCGGCCATCACCCCGTTCCCACACCGTACGTTTACGACGAATTCAGCCACCTGCTGGTCGCCGATACATTGCGGCACTGGCGTCTCGCGAATCCGCCGCACCCGCTCTCCCAGTTTTTCGAGACGTTTTTTGTATTGCAGCAGCCAACCTACAGTTCCATCTACCCTATTGGCCAAGGGCTCGCGCTGGCGGCCGGTTGGGCCATCTTCGGGAATCCGTGGGCCGGAGTTCTTCTTGCAACGGCGGCTTTCTGCGCGCTCGTCTACTGGATGCTGCTCGGCTGGACCACGCCGGAATGGGCTCTCGCCGGCGGGCTGTTGGCGGTCGTCGAATTCGGCCCGCTGAACATGTGGATGAACAGTTACTGGGGCGGGGCCTTCGCGGCAGCCGCGGGCTGTCTCGTCTTTGGAGCGCTGCCGCGACTCCGCGGCCGCTTCCGCACCCGCGACGCAGTCTGGTTAGGACTCGGCCTTGCGATCCACTTGCTGATTCGCCCGTACGAGTCGATTTTTCTGGTCTTCGCCGTGGTTCTGTTCTGCCTGCCGGATCTGCGCCGGCGAGGGATGCCGCGGCCGCTGGCGAAAGCTGCGCTCGTTGTCGCTCTGGCCGTGCTTCCGGCCATCGGCATTACGCTGCTTCAGAATAAGCGGGTAACCGGCAGTTGGATGACGCTGCCCTATACGCTCAGCCAGTTTCAGTACGGCGTGCCCGCCACTCTCACGCTGCAACCGAATGCCGTCCCGCACCGCGCGCTGACGCCGGAGCAGGAACTCGATTACAAAACCCAGGCTTCGTTTCATGGCAAAGGGACCGACACCATCGGAAGCTATCTGTTGCGTCTCGAATACCGTGTGCGCTTCTACCGCTTCTTCTTTCTCGCTCCCCTCTATCTGGCGCTGCCCTTTTTTCTTCTGGCCCTCCGCGAGTTCCGCTTTATCTGGGTTGCCGCCACTCTCGCACTCTTCGCCCTGGGAACTAATTTTTTTCCGGCGTTTCAATATCACTACATCGCCGGGGTGGCGTGTCTTTTGATTCTGGCCGGCATCGTTGGATTGGAACGTCTGAGCCGGCTACGCCTCCGCGGATGGCCGGCGGGCCGGGAAGCGGCCGTATTGATCGTCTTCCTCTGCGCCGCGCATTTTTTATTCTGGTACGGTCTTCACCTGTTGGACACGCGCGAATTCTCACAAGCCGTGCGGCAATACGAGGTGTGGGACGCGATCAATCACCGCGAGCCGGAAGATCGAATCGCAGTCCGCCGGGAATTGACGCAGCCTTCCGGTAAGCTGCTGGTGTTCGTTCATTATGATTGGCCGCAACACATTTTCCGGGACGGCTGGATCAATAACGCCGCCACGATCAACGCCGCGCGCGTCGTCTGGGCTCACGACCTGGGTCCTGGCGAAAACGAGAAACTGCTCCGCTACTATCCCGATCGCACGGCGTGGCTGCTGGAGCCGGACGTCCAGCCGCCGAGGCTGACGCCGTACAGGCGATACGGGAAAGCTGAAGGCTCAGCCCCTACCATTGCAACTTCAGCGAAAGCTGAATGATGCGGGGGCTGTTGGTCTGCGTGGTCAAATCCTGCAATCCCGTGGACGCATTCGGGGCCGGATCGACCGGGTGATTCAACGCGTTGAACAGGTCGGCAGTGAAGCGCAGATGGAGCGCTTCGGTGAGGTTGAAATTCTTGAACACCGACGCGTCCACGTTCCAGTTCGACGGACCCAGAATGAAGGCGCGCGGATTCCAGCTTAGCGTGTCCGTGATGGCGGTCTGCCGCACCGTTCCATTTGCCAGGGGCACCCCGATGCGATTGTCGAAACTTCCGCCGACAGGATGAATGGCGCGCGCGCCACGATCGACCGGGATCAATTGTTCGAGCGTGTTTAAATCGATTCCACTCGCCTTGGTGGGATCGAAATCTCCCTTGAAATACAGCCGCTGGAGTTTGCCGCTGTAATTGAACTCGAGTTGCTGGCCGGAGCCGAGCGATGGATTCGAGAACACGTATTCGCCGGCGTTCACGCTCAGCCAATTCCCGCCGCTCCAGCTTCCAATCGATGCCAGTTGCCAGCCGCCAATCAGCGCATTCAGTCCGCGCCCCGTGCTGCCGCCGAAATGTTTTCCCCGGCCGAATGGTAAATCGTACAGCACGTTCCAGCCAATGCGCTGCGGCGGAATCACGGTAGAGTTGTAATACTCCAGCCGCAAGCGTTGGTCATAGGTTAGATTCGGCCCGCCCAGAAGCTGGATATTCTCCGGCACGAGACCCACGCCGTTCGTGGCGTTGATAGCTGACGCCGA
>JBDTAT010000150.1:0-4019 GCA_039924505.1 Bryobacteraceae bacterium | reverse complement strand
CAGGATTACTCCTAAGAAGCGTCCCGGGTTCGGCGAGCCAATCGGACGGGAATTCGACAACTCCTAGAAGTGTACCGCCCGCCGTCAATTATGCGGCGCTTCCGAGATTACTCCCGTGACGTCCGCGCCACGTCAACTTGACGCGTAACGCGCGGCGCGTAGATACGCAGCCGCGGAATCTATCCGGCGGCGGACTTCGCGAAAATAACCTGACGGTTACGGGGTCGTGTAAAACCGGTCCCTACGCGATCGTCCGACGCAGGGGTTCACTACCAGGACCTCCACGGGTTTGGCCGCGGCTGATGGGCCTGGTGCCCGCGGGCATCCTGGAAACTATGGGCGGCGGACGCCTGGAACCACGGCGGCGTGGCGGAGCTTATCCAGTTCGCGGCGTGCGATTGTCGCCCAGTTGCTTTCCCGATCCAGCTTCAGGTACGCCGTCCAGTGGCGCACGGCCCCCATCGGCTGGGCGATGCTTTGATAGAGCAGCGCGAGGTTGTAGTGCGCGTCCGCGTAATTGGCGTTGAGGCTCAGCGCGGAACGGTAATGATGCAGCGCCTTGGCGCGGTCGCGCTTCTCGTCGTATAGATTGCCGAGGTTGAAGTGGGCCAGCGCGTATTTCTCATCCGCCTGCAACGCCTGCAGGTAGCATTTTTCCGCTTCCTCCCAATTCAGCGCGTTGAAATAGATGGTGCCGAGATTCACCAGCGCGCCGGCCGAGTGCGGATCCAGAGACACCGCCTTCCGGTAGGCCTCAATGACGTCTTCCACCGGCGCGCCGGTCTGCTCCAATTCCAAACCTTTTTCAAACCAGTGCGCCGCTTCCTGCCGCCGGATGTGTTGACCGGAAGGCTGCTTGGGGAAAGCGAGCAGCCTGCGAATTTCCGATTGATCGTAATCGAGCAGCAATTGGCCGGTGACCGGCTCCATCCGCTGCCCGTCAATCTCCACCCGGACGCGCCCCGCATCGGCGTAAAGCTTCAGCTCCGTGAGCGGATTTGAGACGCCGGCCAGCCGTTGGCGGAGCGCGGTGAGCGCCTGGCGGATCCGCGCGGCCGGGACCTTATCGTTTCGCAGCTTCACCAGCGTGCGCAGGGCCAACATATCGGTAAAGCCGAACGACGTGCGCGGCTCCAGCAGCTTCTGCGCCTCCCAGGCTTTCAGTTGCCGCTCCGAAATGCCGAGCACGCGCAGGACTGCTTCACGCGAGTAGGCTGGTTTCGAGGCAACGGCGGGCACGGGGAGATTCTAACACGGGCGGGGCGCCACGGAGTCGAATACTACCATGGGCCGGATCCCGGCAGATGCAAGTGGGTTGTAAGAGAGCAACAATCGTCCAAGGCACATGCGCAAAACGGAGTGTGCGCGGAACAGTTCCTGGTTGACTTGGTGGTGCGCCGCAACCTTTGCGCGTCTAGGGAACCCGCGCAAAACGGAGTGCGGCGCGATGCGCACCGCACCCTTTGCGCTTTAGGCGAAGGCGAGTTGACAAAGGCCAAAACCGCGATTCATACTGAAAGTTAAGATGCAACTGAGTTTCAAGAGGAAGGGCAAAGCGGCGGGGTGCATAATGCGGCTGCCGGCCGCCACACTCAAGGAACTCAGAGAGGGCGAGCAGGGCGTTCTGGAACGTTTGGACGTGCCTGAAGATGTTGCCCGGCGTCTGATGGAACTCGGATTTCTGCCTGGACACGTGGTGACGCGCGGCCGTTCGGCTCCCGGTGGAGACCCGCGCGTGTTTCGAGTGGATGGATCGGAAGTGGCGCTGCGGGGAGAAACCGCCGCGTGCCTGATCCTGCGCGCGGAGCCACCGTCTTCCTGTGCGGAGCCTCCGGTTTCCAAGGACCTCGCGCAAAACGGAGGGCGGCGCGAAATAGTTCCCAGCCGGCCGGGGTCTTCGACCGCGAGATCCGGCGCATACCGGGCGACCGCTTGCCTACGCGCGCGGCTCGGAATGGGGCGTCCGGGGAGTGCGCGCCACACCCTTTGCGCTTCCTGTTAGGACCAATGCCATGAGCGATTGCCACGGCGGCCCGGGGGCCACCCTCACTCTTCCACCACCTGCCGCGCCCGCGGTGCGCCAGCACATCATGGCGATCGTGGGGCCTCCGAATTCCGGTAAATCCACGCTGTTCAACCGGCTGACGGGATTGCGCCAGAAGGTAGCCAATTTCCCGGGCGTGACGGTGGAGCACCGGATGGGAAAGGCGAAACTGGGGCGGCCGACGCCGGGCGTTCACGGCGAAGTGTACCTGGTGGATCTGCCCGGGGTGTACAGCATGTCGCCGCGTTCGGAAGACGAACAGGTGACACACGACGTGTTGACCGGCAACATGAAGGGCATCCCCAAACCCGACGCGGTGCTGCTGATCCTGGATTCGACGAATCTGCAGCGCCACCTGGTGCTGGCGGCTCCCATTCTGAGCCTGGGATTGCCGACGCTGGTGATCCTGAACATGTCCGACGACCTGAAGGCGCGCGGCGGAGAAGTAGACGCGGCCGCGCTGGCGCATCAACTCGGCGCGCCGGTGGCGCTGGTGAGCGCGAGCCGGGGCGACGGCGTCGATAAAATTTTCCAGTTCATGGCGGGCACGGCGGCGGGCGCGTCCACGCGGCGTAAAGCGCTGATGGAACTGCCGGTGTTGAACAACATCCCGAATTGCCGCCAATGGGCCACCACGGTCGGTAACAAGACCGGGTACCTGGCGCCGGCTCCGCCGCTGTGGACGCGGCGCCTGGATGGCGTTTTCCTGCATCCGCTGCTGGGTCCGCTGATTTTTCTGGCGGTGGTGGCGGGCGTGTTCCAAACCATTTTTTTCGGCGCCAAGCCGCTGATGAACGGCGTGCAGGCGCTGATTCAGACGTCGGGCGCGTGGCTGGGAGCGCTGCTGCCGGCCTCGCCCTTCCGGAGCCTGCTGATTGATGGCGTGTGGAACGGCGTCGGGTCGGTAGTGGTGTTTCTGCCGCAAATCCTTCTGCTGTTTCTGTTTATCGGAATTTTGGAAGACTCCGGCTATCTGGCGCGCGCGGCCCTTATCGCCGACCGCACCATGACGAAGTTCGGGCTGCAGGGCAAGTCGTTCATCCCGTTACTTTCCGCCTACGCCTGCGCCGTGCCCGCGATCATGGCGACGCGAACCATCGAGAATAAACGCGACCGCATCGCGACGATTTTGATCGCCCCGTTCATGACCTGTTCGGCGCGGCTGCCGGTGTATCTGCTGCTGATCGCGGCGTTCATTCCGGAGCGGCACTTGCTGGGGCCGTTCTTCGGCACGCAAGCCGCAATGATGCTCGGCCTCTACGTCCTCGGATTTGTGGCGGCGGTTGGCACCGCGCGGCTTCTGAAATCGACCGTTCTGCGAACCAGCCGCCGCACGCCGTTCATGCTGGAAATGCCGCCCTACCGGTGGCCCACGTTCCGCTCGCTCGGCTTGCGCATGTACGACCGCTCAAAAGTATTTCTGCGGCGCGCTGGAACGGTAATTTTGGGAGTGGCGATTGTGTTGTGGCTGCTGGCGAACCTTCCGGTACACAACGGTAATCCGCCGCCCATCGAGCACAGCATCGCCGGCATGATCGGCCACGCGGTGGAGCCCGTAATCCGGCCGCTCGGCTTCGACTGGAAGATCGGGATCGGGCTGATTACGTCGCTGGGCGCGCGCGAGGTGATCGTCGGCACGCTCGGGACGATCTACGGCATGGAGGGGACGGCGCAGTCGGAAGGCTTGCAGCAGGCGCTGCGGAGCGATTTGACGCCGGCCGGCGCCGTCGCGCTGCTGATCTTCTTCGCGTTTGCCATGCAGTGCATGTCCACCATCGCCGTCGTCCGCCGCGAGACCGGCGGCTGGAAGTGGCCGGTAATCCAATTCACGTACATGAGCGTGCTGGCGTGGCTGGGCGCCTTCGCCGCGTATCACATTGTCCAGATGTTCTGGGCGTAGGCGGTCCACCCCGGGATTCGGCGCGTATCGGGCAACCGGTTGCCGACGCGCGCGGCCCGGAAGGGGCGTTCCGTT
>JBDTAT010000149.1:0-7668 GCA_039924505.1 Bryobacteraceae bacterium | reverse complement strand
CACGGCCGCGGCTCGGAATGGGGCTTCCGAGCCGCTAGCGTGACTACCTACAAAGTTGGATTCTTGCCAAAACTGGCGGAAACTTTTTGGCGGTGGGCTTTCAGCGCACGCCGGGAGCGCCCCGAACTTCCACGAATCGTAACCGGGCCGCGACCGTTTGGGAGCGGTTGGCGCCGTCATACCGCCGGCTCCAGTCTGGCGATACAATCGTTTTTCGTCTGGAAAGGATTTTTTGAGTCATGCTGAACCGTCGCAGTTTCGTGATGGCGGCCACCGGCGGCGCGGCGTGGGGGCAGACTGCGCCCTCGGGCCACATAAATCTCGGCGTTATTGGAAGCGGCAGCCGGGGCACTTTCGTAATGACCGTGTTCCAAAAGAATCCCGCCGCGCGCGTCGCTGCCATCTGCGATATCTACGAGCCGAATCTTGAAAAGGCGCTCTCGCTCGCGCATGGCGCCAAGCCATACCGCAATTACAAAGCGTTGCTCGACGATAAGAATGTTCATGCGGTCCTCATCACTACTCCCGAACACTGGCACACGCAGATGTTGCTCGACGCCATGGCCGCCGGCAAAGACGTCTATATCGAAAAGCCGCTCTGCCAGACTCCTGAGCAGGGCGTTGCGCTGATGAACGCGGGGCGGCAATCGAAGAGCGTCGTTCAAGTGGGCATGCAGCGCCGCAGTTACGATCTCTATCGAGAAGCCCGCGGCGTGGTTTCGTCGAATCGCCTCGGAAACGTCCGCATGATCCGCGCCTGGTGGCTCAACAACTACCTGCACGATTCGACGAAGGGCAAGTTGGCGGGGCCGCTCGATTGGGATCAATGGCTCGGGCCCGCCCCGCGCCGCGCGCTCGATCCGGTGCGCTTCTTCCACTGGCGCATGTTCTCGGATTACGGCGGCGGCATTGTCGCCGATCAGGGCGCGCACGTTTTCGACGGCATTCATATGCTCATGTCCGCGCAATTTCCGCTCTGGGTCAACGCCTCGGCCGGCCGTAAGCATCAGCCTGCGTTCGACACACCCGAATCTGTCACCGTCGCCGCCGAATATCCCCAGGATTTTCTGGCCGTTTTCACCATCAATTACGCCGCTATGCGCTACAAGACGCGCAACGACCAGCTCAACCAGTACGATGGCGATCGCGCACGTTTCGACATCGGCCGCGAAGAATACACCGTCTACGATCAAGGCGGCGAGGAGACCCCCGCCCTCCACCAAGTTTCCGCCGGAGGTTTTGGAAAAGCCACCGACGAGCACGTGAATAATTTCCTCGATTGCGTGCGTACGCGGCAGACGCCGAACGCGCCGATCCCCGTCGGATTTGAAGCGTGCCTCATCGCACAGCTTGCCAATATGTCGCTCGAACGCGGCCGCCGCATCGGATGGAACGCGGCCGCAATGAAAGTAGAGGTTTAACTCATGCCATTATCGAATTCTCAATTCTCCCGCCGCGAACTGTTTGGGGCCGCGCTCGCGTCATCGCTTGCGTCACCGCTCGCGTCACCGGCTGCCGCGTCCGGCGCCGCATCGGCGAACTCGCAGCCGCTTCCCATTTGCGCGTTCTCAAAACATTTTCAATGGACCACGGTCCCGGATTTGGCCAAAATGGCAGCCGAATTGGGCTATGACGGCATCGATCTCACCGTGCGCGCCGGCGGCCACGTGGAGCCGGACCGTGTCGCCGAGGATCTGCCGCGCGCCTTCGAAGCGGTGCGCGCGGCCGGCCTTACCATGCCGATGGTCACTGCCGGCATCATCGACGCCCGCTCGCCGTACGCCGGCGATATTCTCAAGACGTGCGCCAGTCTCGGCATCCGCCTCTACCGGTGGGGAGGTTTCCGTTACAACTACGATCAGCCCATCGCGCCTCAACTCGACGGCTTCCGGGCGCGGTCGCGCGAACTGGCCGCGCTCAACCGGCGGTATGGCGTCTGCGCGATGTATCACACCCACTCCGGCCCGCGCGAGGTCGGCGGCCCGATTTGGGATCTCTGGGAAATTATTCGCGATCTGGATCACTCCGCGCTTTCCATCAATTACGATATTGGCCATGCCACCGTGGAAGGCGGTTACGGCGGCTGGCGCGAGAGTTCGCGTCTCGCCCTTCCGCTGATGAAGGGGACAGCCTTTAAAGATTTTAATTGGGGCAAAAACAGCAAAGGCGAATGGCAGCCGCAATGGTGCGCGTTGGGCAAGGGCATGGTGAATTTCCGCGAGTATATGACCATTCTCAAAACCGGCGGATTTTCCGGTCCGCTACAACTCCATTTCGAATATCCCGATCTGGGCGGCGCGAATAACGGCGCCCGCCACATGACCATCTCGCGCGATCAGTTCCTCAGCGTGATGCGGCGCGACATGGCGGTGTTCAAAACTCTGCTTCGCGAAAGCGGCCTCCGGAGCTGACCGGTCACCGGGCTCCCCGGGAACCGGCGCGCAACCGGGCGCGGCGCGGCGTCATCGCCAGCTTCGCCGAATGTTCGATAGAATCCGCTGAGCGGTGCGCGCCGGCTTGCCCCCACCCATGCGGGTGCGTGCGATATACTCACCCACACCGCACCTGAAAGGAGTGGACCGTGCATGAGATCGTCCAAATTCGTCTCTTCGTTCGTTGTCATCGGGATGACAAGCGCTCTTGCCATTGCCCAATCGCCCAAGCCGAAGCTGTATAACACGGCGAAGCAAAAGATCCTGGATGGCAAGCAGGTATTCAGCTTCACGCAGTCGAAGGTGGACCCCGCCGCGTATTGCGAGGCGGCGAAACATTACGACTATACTTGGTTTGAAATGCAGCACAGCACGCTCGAATTCCGCGACATCGAGCAGATGATCGCGGCATGCCCGCACACGCGCGCAGTGCCAATGATCCGGCTGCCGGATGCGCAGGAATGGCACATTCAACATGCCACCGACATCGGTGTCTTGGGCGTTATCATTCCCACGGTCGACGATGTGGACCGCGCTCGCGAGGGCGCCAAATGGGCGCGGTATCCGCCGGTAGCCCGGCGCAGTTCAGGCAGTGGGCAAGCCGCCAGCATCTGGGGCCGCGACTACCACCAGACGGTCAACGACAACATGCTGGTCGTCGTCATGATTGAAACGCCAACCGGAGTTGCCAATGCGTACGACATTGCGTCTGTTCCAGGCGTCGACGTCGTGATCATCGGCAACAACGACTTGAGCGTGTTTTCCGGATACGCGCAGACCGACGACCGGTATCAGCAAATGATCAAGAAGGTTCACGACGACACGCTGCGCGCCGGGAAAATTTTTGGCCAGGCAAACGCCAAATACGCCTCCGGCCATCCGCTCAGCCAGGATGCCAAATTCTTCCAGAATGGTCCGTCGCTCGATGGCTGGCAGCCGCCCTCACGCGGCAACCGGGCGATCAACCCGAACGCCCCGCCGCCCGGCGAGCAGCCTGAACGCTGACGCCGCGGAGCCCACGTTCTGGCGCCGGTAATTCCAAGGAACCCACAAAACCGAAGCCCAACCCTGAGGAATATTTTCCAGAGAGCGATTGCAGATCGGAGGACAAACATCTTAATGTTCGAGAACATAGTCTTGACCAGCGGTTTCGGAACCTGCCACTCTGGTTTCTCACCTTTATGTCGGGCGGCCAGCGCCGCGTAGAACGCATCCCCGCCGAATGGTCCGAACAGGTCCGCCGCCAAGTCGACGCGGGCCGCGCCGTGCAGGAGGCGATCACGGAAATGCTCGCCTCCGACGCCGAACTCCTGGTGCTCTGGGGCAAACGTTTACTGAAACGGGCGATCGGCTATCTGGGTCCGCGTTTCGCCGGCTACGTGGTGGCCGATGCCAGGTTCGCGACCGCGCCTTTCCTGCACACCTCCGATGAGGTTGGAATTCCCGTCATCGCGCGCCTGAAGGCCAACTTGCCGGAGCTCTCCGCAGCGGTCCAGACGCGGTTCGGAAACCAGCCGCCGACCCTGACGTTTCCGCACGGCGAAGACTGGATTGAGGCCTGGGACGCCGAGGAGTTCGATCCCTGGGAAGCGCTGGCTTGGCCCGCGGTCCGGGTGCTGCGCTATCGTCAGCATAAAAAAAACGGGACCGTCATTCAGGCCGAATGGCTCACCGATTTCTCCTGCGCCCGTTTGGGTGCCCGGCCTTTTTTCAAACTCGCGAAGAGCCGTTGGGAAATCGAGAACCAGGGGTTCAACGACGGCAAAAATCTCTACTGCCTATTCCCTATAGACAATGAGAGGATTCCCGGTTATACTGAAATTTCAATGTCTCCGTCCTTATCACAGAACAACCCGACGCTTAGTCTGCCCGGCCCAGAGAGTGCACAGGGCGCGGCGCCGCGTTACGCTGTGCGCGAGTCTCCAACGAGACTAAGCCACCTCCGCGCCCTGGAGGCCGAAAGTATCCATATTTTTCGTGAAGTCGCCAGCGAGTTCCAGCGCCCGGTGATGCTCTATTCCATCGGCAAGGACTCCTCCTGCCTCCTCCGTCTCGCTCAAAAAGCTTTTTACCCGGCCTCTATTCCGTTCCCGCTCCTCCACATCGACACCAGCTACAAATTCCGTGAAATGATCGAGTTCCGCGATAACTACACGCGTGAAATCGGGGTCAAACTCATCGTCCATACCAACCGGAAGGCGCTCGACGACGGCGCTCAGCCCTTCGTCCTCGGCACCCAACGCTGCTGCGGCCTGCTCAAAACCACGGCCCTGCTCGATGCCCTTAGCGCCGGCAATTTCGATGCGGCCATCGGCGGCGCCCGCCGTGACGAGGAACGCTCCCGCGCCAAGGAGCGCATCTATTCTTTTCGCGACACCCACGGCCAGTGGGACCCGAAAAACCAGCGCCCCGAGCTCTGGAGCATCTTCAACAGCCGCATCGAGCCGGGCGAAAGCATCCGCGTCTTCCCCCTCTCAAACTGGACCGAGCTCGACGTCTGGCACTACATCCACGTCGAAAATATCCCCATCGTTTCCCTCTACCTTGCCAAGGAGCGCCCCATGCTGGTGCGCCCCAACTCCCTCATTCCCGTCGAGCAGCCCTTCATCCCCATGCTCCCCGGCGAAAAGCCGCAAATGGTAATGTGCCGCATGCGCTCCCTCGGCTGCAGCCCCTGCACCGGCGCCATCCGCTCCGGCGCCGACACCGTTCCCAAAATTATCGCCGAGCTGATTTCCGCCCGCCGCTCCGAACGCGAAAATCGCGTCATCGATTACGACCAGGACGGCTCCATGGAAATGAAAAAGCGCGAGGGATATTTCTAATGGCTGCCATGACCCAGTCCGCGCCCGTGTTCGACTTTGAAAACTTCCTCGCCGAGGAGCAGGAAAAAGATCTGCTGCGCTTCCTCACCTGCGGCAGCGTCGATGACGGCAAAAGCACTCTGATTGGCCGCCTCCTTTACGATTCGCAAAATGTTTTCGAGGATCAGATCCGCGCCGTCGCCAAGGCCTCCGAAACCCGCTCTTCCAGCGGCGCCATCGATTTGAGCCTGCTCACCGACGGCCTCCGCGCGGAGCGTGAGCAAGGCATCACCATTGACGTCGCCTATCGCTACTTCGCCACCGCCCGGCGCAAGTTCATCATCGCCGACACCCCCGGCCATGAGCAGTACACCCGCAACATGGCCACCGGCGCCTCCACCTGCGACCTCGCCATTCTGTTGATCGACGCCCGCCACGGCGTGCTCCCGCAATCCCGCCGCCACGGCTTCATCTGCTCGCTGCTCGGCATCCGCAATTACGTCGTTGCCGTCAACAAAATGGATCTGGCCGGCTACGATCAATCCGTCTACGAACGCATCCGTACTGAGTTCACCGCCTTCCTCTCCGAAGTCGGAATCGATGGCGCTTACTTTCTCCCCATCAGTGCGCTCTCGGGCGATAACGTCGTCCGCCGCGGCCGCAACATGCCATGGTTCCAGGGACCCGCGCTCCTCGAATACCTCGAAACCGTCCCCATCGAATCGGTGGAAGCCGATAGCGATACGGGCTTCCGCATGGCCGTGCAGCGCGTCGTCCGGCCCGATCACACCTTCCGCGGCTACGCCGGCCAAATCGCCTCCGGAACCGTTCACGTGGGCGACGAAATTACCGTTTTACCCTCCGGCATTCGCACCCGCGTCAAACGCATCGCCACCTTCGATGGCGATCTCACTCATGCGGCCGCCCCCATGCCCGCAACCGTGGTCCTTGAAGATGAGCTCGATATCAGCCGCGGCGACATGCTCTTTTCCGGCTCCGTCAGCCCCCACGCCGCGCGCAAATTCGAGGCCCACGTCGTGTGGATGAACGACCGTCCGCTCGATCCGTCGCGCCGCTATCTCATCAAGCACACGACGCAAACCGTCGCGGCCGAAGTCACCGGTATCCGGCACCGCATCGACATTCATTCGCTCGCCCACGAGCCCGCCGAAGACTTGCCGATGAACGCCATCGGCCTGGTCGAGTTCACTACCGCCAAGCCCCTCTTCTTCGACGCCTACGCCCGCAACCGCTCCACCGGCAGCTTCATCGTGATCGATCCGGCCACTAATGCCACCGCCGGCGCCGGCATGATGGTTCAGCCCAAAGCTGTCGCCCGCCGCTCCAGCCACCTCGCAAGTTTCTCGACCCTCGGTCCGGTAACGCCAGCCGAGCGCATCGCGCGTTTCGGCAACCGCACCGCCACCATCCGACTGGGTCATCGCACCCTTCTGGCCCACGCGCTGGAGCGCAAACTCTTTGAGCGCGGCTGCGCGGTGGTGGTGCTCGATCACTGGCATGAAGAAACCGTGAAAAGTCTAGAGCGCGCCGGCATGTTAACGCTGGTGCTGGCCCCGCGCCTGATCGACGAAGACCCCCTACCCGGCGACGACATAGAAGCCGCCGACGAAATCGCCCAGCGCCTGGAACTAGCCGGCATCCTCCGCCCCATGGACGCCATGACCGGCGGAGGCGGCATCTAATGGTGTTCCGGTGAGCTCCGCGTTGCCAGTCGGTACTACCGGCCCGCGCGCGGCCGTAAAAGAGTGGTAATCTAACCATGCCCTCCGAATCCACAACCCAAGCCAGCCGCATCTTCGACGAAGCCCTCGCCTCCTCCTCCGGCCTCGAGTGCATCACCTCCAGCTTCCAGGCCGAATGCGTCGTCCTCGTCTACATGCTCGTCTCGCGCCGTCCGGATATCCCCGTCCTGTTTCTCGACACCGGCTATCATTTCCCGGCCACCTACGCCTATCGCGACCAGATCGCCGCCGCATGGAATCTCAATCTCTCGAACCTTCTCCCCAAGCTCACCGTCCCCGAGCAGGAGTCGCAATTCGGCATCCTCTATCAATCCGCTCCGGACCGGTGCTGCGGTATGAGAAAAGTCGAGCCGCTATTCTCCGCGCTCGAATCCTACGGCACCTGGTTCACCGCCCTCCGCCGTGAGCAATCGAAAAGCCGCACCACGCTCCAGCCCATTGATGACTTCAAGCTGCCGAGCGGCAAGCATATCCGCAAAGTAAGCCCGCTCGCCGATTGGACCACGCGCGACGTCTGGGCCTACGCCAAGGAACACTCGATTTCCCTCCTCCCGCTTTACGAGGAAGGCTACACCAGCATCGGCTGCGCGCCCTGCACTTCGTTGCCCGCCGATCCCAACGATCCGCGTTCCGGCCGCTGGGCCGGCAAGAAACTTGAGTGCGGCATCC
>JBDTAT010000148.1:0-3961 GCA_039924505.1 Bryobacteraceae bacterium | reverse complement strand
CCAAAGATCGTCGGCGCGCACGTTCACCTGAATCCGCTGGTCGTCACCATCGCGTTGATGTTCTGGGGCACTTTATGGGGCGGGATCGGATTGGTGCTGGCCATCCCCATCACGGCGGGCGTGAAAGCGGTTTGCGATAACATCGAAAGCTGGCAATCCTACGGCAAGCTGCTGGGGGATTAGAATAGCAAGTGTGAATTCCTTCAGCCGCCGTAGTTTTCTTGCCGCCGCCTTGGCCGCGCGCGCTCTCCGCGCCGCGGTCACCGCTGGTGTTACGCGTTCCCGCATCGGAGCCATCAGCGACGAAATCGCCGATTCGCCGGCCAATGCGATTGCGTTCGCGAAGCAGTACGGGTTCCAGTGGTTCGAGCTGCGCTCCGTGCCGGGCCGCAAAGCCGCCAATTATTTTTATATGCCCGAACCGGAACTCCGCGCGGCGGCGAAAGAATTCTCGGATAACGGAATCAAGATTTCCATCCTCGACACGAACCTGCTGAAGTTCGGCCTTCCGGGAACCGAACCGGTGCGGCGCCGTCCGGAATCGCCCGAGGGCCGCGTCAAGCGATTGGCGCGCGAGCAGGATGAGTTCGATCGCCGCATGGACAATCTGGCGCGCTGCATCCGCTCCGCTCACATCCTCGATTGCAAGCTGGTGCGCGTGTTCACGTTTAGCCGCGTGGAGGATCCGGACTCACTGCTGCCGCGCATCGGCGGCATTCTGGACGAGATGGCGAACGTCGCGGAAAAAGAAGGCGTGAATCTGGCGATCGAGAACGAGAACTCCTGCAACGTCGCCAAGTGCTCCGAGGTGGCGGGCATCTTCAAGCATATGCGCTCCCCCGCCATGGCGCACAACTGGGACGTGCTGAACGGCGCGAACGCCGGGGAGATTCCGTATCCGGATGGCTACAACCTGTTGCCGAAGGACCGGATTCTCAATGTGCAGATCAAGGGTAAGAGCATTCTGGATTATCCCGAGCACCTGGATTGGGCGCCGATTATGCAGGCGCTGGAGCGCGGCGGATACCGGGGCTGCTACGATCTGGAGACGCACATCTTCGGCCCCACGCAAATTCAGTCGTCGCACGCTTCGATGAAAGAAATTCTCCGCCTGGTGGAGCCCGCCTAATTGTCCCGGCAATCGTTGATCTTTTTTGGTATCGGCTTGGCCGTGATTGCCGCGGCGGTAACTCTGATGCTGTGGTCGAACAAAGGATCGCATCTGGTGCTGCAAGGGAAGATCTTGAAGGTGCGGACGCTGTCGCTAGAGCCGGACGCCACCATCGCGGCCATCGATTTTCGCGTGACGAACCCGTCGAATTTCGTGTACATGATCAAGGATGCCGTCGTCCGGATGGATACGGCGGACGGCAAAACCATCGATGCCGACACCATCTCGCGCGACGACACGGACCGGACCTTCGCGTACTACCATCTGCTAGGCCCGAAATACAATCAGACGCTGATTGAGCGGGATCGCATTGAGCCGCACCAGACGACGGATCGCATGATCGCAGTGCGGATTCCGGCCGCGGCGCTGGCGGTGGACAACCGCAAGGGACTGCACCTGAAGCTGGATGAGATGGACGGCGGAACGTCTGAGATCCGCGAACAGCGATAGCTATTCCTGGGTAAATAGCCCGGGTCGGTCTACGTGCTCGCCTTTGAAGATGACGAGCGAAATGCGTTCGGCCGCCGAAATGTCCTGCAACGGATTTCCGTCGACGAGCAGCAGGTCGGCGTCGTGCCCTTTGCGAATGGAGCCGATTCGGTTATCCGCGCCCAGCAGTTTGGCGGCATTGTAGGTCGCGGCCTGCAACGCTGCCGGCGGCGGAATACCGGCCGCGACCCAGAGCTGCAGTTCGCGTTGGATGGTGGGTCCGTGGATCACCAAGACATTCCCGGCGTCGCTGCCGGTGACCAGCATGACACCGTGCTGGTAGGCAGCCAGCAGATTTTTGACGGCGATGTCCATGTGAAACGGAACGTGCGCGTAGGCTTGGCGCATCTTCAGGCCATCGGGCGAGGTGAGGAACTTTTTCGTCGATTCGAGCAACGATGCCGGACCCACCTGCTCCACCAACGAACGATCGAGCGGCGCAGTGGAGCCATCCGCGAATGCGAGCGCGCCTTCGACCACCAGCAGGGTGGGATCGTATGCGACTCCCTGCCGTTTCATGCGATCGAACAATTCGGCGGGTATCGCGTCGCGGAACGAGCCGTGCTCGATACCATTCACGTTCGCATCCAGCGCATCGGCGACGTCGTGCGAATCGCCGGTGTGGACAACAATCGGGAGATGGTCGGCATGAGCTTCCTCCGAGACAGCGCGCAAGATGGAGTTATCCATCCGATTGAAAAGCATCCCGGGAACGCCTGCCTCCAGAATTGCCTTGATACCATCCACGCCGCGCTTGTGCAACTCGTCCACTTGCGCGCGGGCCTCGGCGGGCGTGGCCGGAAGGCGCACCAACTGCTGCTCCAATTGCGCACGCATCTGCTCCGGCATGCCCCTCACGTATTTCAGAATCTCGGTCCCGTGTCCGCCCGCAGTAGTAAACATAGGGCCGCACAGAAACAATTCGGCGCCCAAATGCTCGCCGGAATTTTCCGCGGCGCGCACTTTCAGTGCGCCGTCGAGGAGGTCGCCGGCGCTCTTGACGGACGTAACACCGCTGTAGAGGTACGCCGCCAATTCGCGCGGCATCGTCTTGTCCGGCTGCATCGCCTTGTCCGATGGGTACGCGGCGGCCGAAGAGTAGAAGCCGCCCGGAGCGCCGAGGTGAACGTGAACGTCGATCAAGCCCGGCAGCAGCGTCTTTCCATACGCCTCAATCAGATCCGCCTTTAGGGTGTTTGGATCGGGCGCGGCGCCGGAGTAGATTTCGGCGATCTTGCCATTGCGCACCAGCACAGCTCCGGATTCGACGATGGAGCCGTCGCCCGTGAAGATGCGAGCGCCGCGGATCAGCAGCGTGCGGCTGCGGCGCTGATCGCGGGCGAGCAGCTTCGCTTTCCCGAGGTTGCCGCGGCTGCGAACCTGCAACGCGCCCAATAGCAGGAACGGCGCCATTACCACCACCACCCACACTTTCGCCGAGGCGCGAAGTTTTTCTTCCTTCTCCCAGCGGAACAGCTTGACCCCGACAAAGGTGGAAAGCGCGGCCGTTAGCAAAAGCGCCAGCACCGCGCCACTCTCATCCGCAAGATTATTGCGGCCGCTGAGGATCGCTTCCATGCCGGTAAACAGATAAGTGGCCGGCATGAACTGCGCGAAAACCTGCACGGACGGCGGCAGGGCCGTCATCGGAATGGTCATGCCGCTCAAAAACAGCATGGGGAAGTAGAGAAGCTGGACGAGGATCTGGCTTTCCTGTAATGAATTCACGACCGACGCGATGATGAGACCGATTGCACGAAACGCCGTGACACCGATGGCGATGAACAGCAGCAGCGACACCGGCCTCGAAGGCCACGGCATGCCGTACAGAAAGTGGGAAAGCGCCAATACGAGCAACGCGACGGGAAGAAAGTGCGCCAGACCGGTTACGAGCGACGAAGCCAGAATCGGACCGGGCGTGATGGGAGCAACTTTGAAGCGCCGCAGGATGTTCTGTTCGCGATCGGTGACGGCGCGCATCCCGGCTCCGAAAAAACCGGTGCCGAGAATTCCGATGCACAGCACCATGGTGGCGACCTGAATAATGGCGCCTCCGCGCTCGGCGTGAAACAACTGGCCGAAGATAAAAAAGAAGACGAGCGGGAACAGATAATTGAAAAAGAGGACCGTCTTGTCGCGGAAGGTAAGCCGCAGATTCATCTGGATGTGGGCGAGATAGGCAGACATGGTTAGTCCCTCAGCCGCTTTCCGGTCAGCTCAATAAAAACGTCTTCCAGCGTGGGCCGCTTCAGATGGATGTCGTCCAGCTCGGCGCCGATCTGGTCGATCCACTTCACCAGC
>JBDTAT010000147.1:0-10215 GCA_039924505.1 Bryobacteraceae bacterium | reverse complement strand
GAGCTTCCTCACCTCCACCACCAATACCCAGGACACGATGGGCCATGGAACCGCCACCGCCGGAACCGCTGCGGCGATCACCAATAACGGAATGGGTGTAGCCGGGATCGCGTGGCAGAATCCGCTTCTACCGCTGGTGGTGGTGGACGCGACCGGCTCCGCATCTTATTCGGACATGGCCAGTGCGATCACCTACGCCGCCGATCATGGAGCGCGCATCGTGAATATTTCGATCGGCGGCGCCAGTTCGTCCAGCACGCTCCAGAGCGCCGTCAACTACGCATGGAATAAGGGCGCGGTGGTCTTCGCGTCCGCGGGCAATGGGGGCAGCAACGCGCCGTATTATCCGGCCGCCTGTCAATATGCGGTGGGCGTCAGCGCCACGGATTCCACCGACACGCTGGCATCTTTTTCGAGCTATGGCCCCGACGTCAGCCTGAGTGCGCCCGGGGTTAACATCCTGACCACTACCACCGGCGGCGGATACGGCTACTGGAGTGGGACCTCCTTTTCTTCGCCCGTCGCCGCAGGTGTGGGTGCGCTGGTGCTCTCCTACGCTCCATCGATGTCGGCCCAGGCGCTGGTAAACGTGCTCGAACAGAACTCCGACGACCTAGGCGCGCCCGGCTACGACCAATATTACGGATGGGGACGCGTGAACGCATATAAGGCCCTGCTCGGCACGGGCTCCTCCGGCGACACCACTCCGCCGGCCGTCACCCTATCCAGCCCATCCAATGGGGCCGCAGTCAACGGCTCGATCGCGGTGCAGGGTACGGCGACGGACAATGTCGGTGTTTCGCGGATCGAGTTCTTCGTCGACGGCAACTTGGCCGCCGCCACGGCCTACAGCTCGCCGTTCTCCTTTCCCTGGAACACCACCTCGGCCGCCAACGCCACGCACACGCTAACCGTCAATGCCTACGACGCAGCCAATAACGTGGGTCAAGCGTCAGTGAGCGTTACCGTGAATAATGCCCCGCCACCACCCGACACCCAGCCGCCCACGGTTTACATCAGCTCGCCCGCCAATGGCCAACAAGTTCGCGGTAACTCCATCGCGATCATGGCCATCGCTTCCGACAACGTGGGCGTCACGCAGGTCTCCATCTCGATTGACGGCGTGGTGCATTACACCGGCTCCGTGGCGCCCTATAGCTTAAATTACAACACCAAAAAACTCGCCGCCGGCCCGCACACGGTCACCGCGAAGGCGTGGGATGCGGTCGGCAATTGGGCAGCCTCCGCGCCAGTCACCTTCGTCAAGTAACCTTCGCAACGCCCCCTTCCTTTAAGCACCGGAAGGCTGGTTTTCGCCCGTCCTTTGCCCACGTACCAGTACTAACAGAGTAGTCATTGCGAGGTATGCGAGGTATTTTTAGACTTGATTTCGACCCTCCGCTAACGTAAGATTTTGGTATGTAGTACTCACGTCGAGTTATAGGCCGTTCGGAGACGGATAGGCTACGGCCTGAGGAGCTAAAGGAGGAATCAATAATGAAGACTCTTATCGCTTTAATCGTGGGCACCGGATGTCTCAGCGCTAGTACGATATATCTTACGCCAACCGGGGCCAGTGACGGGGACGGTCCTCTCTCTGCACAGGTGGCCTTTTCTCTCAGCCACTGCGTGATGAGCCCTGCCGCCTGCACGCTCGACATTGCGATCACAAATAACCAAGCCAGCCCGAATGCCGCCGGCCAGCTCATTAGCGACCTGACATTCGCACTTGCGAACGGCACTACCGAGTTGAATTCGCCGGGCACTCTGCAAACGACGTTTAACAGCTCGGTGGGCACGGTGACGTTAGCTGGCTCGACTCACAACCTTACCGCTACCACGGGTTCGACAACCTCTGTCGGCAATTGGCAATTCAGTTTCGAGAATAATGCCAGCGGATTCTTGTTGAACGACCTGACGGGCGGACAGCCTAAGGACATGATCATCGGTCCGGGTCCCTATACCAACGGGAACGCCAGTCTTACAAATTTCAACCCCTCCTACACGGGAACCGTCGATTTTACAATTAACAATTTCGCCGGCCTGTCGTCCAGCACCACGCTCAGTAACGTGGTGGCCTCCTTTGGCACGGGTCCTGACGGATTCTCCACGCTTGCGTGCAGCACCGGTTGCAGCGGCACCATCCAGGGCGGTCAGGTACCTGAGCCGTTTTCGTTGTTACTGGTTAGCGGCGGCCTGCTGGGGATTGGTCTCCTCCGGCGGCGTTTCTCCGTCTAAAATCGCAATACGAATCCTGGAAGGGCGCGGGCTGGCGAAGCTCGCGCCCTTTTTAGTTTCTGTCGAACTTAAGAGCGCCCAGGGCGCGGCACGCGCCTTCATGCCACCAGGGATCTGTTTCGCGCCGCGCTAGAATTTAGACATCCAGCCAGTCGTTACATCTCTCCTTCGGACCGAGGACCCTTTTCCTCGACCCTCGCCGCCGGGCGTTTTCCTCCTTCGCCCCAGCCTTGTGCCTCCTCACATGCGACCGGCACGCCGTCTATCAATTGATCGGCGGCTCGCGCATGCGCCTGTTTCTGCCCCATCGCAGGCCGGGCGTCCCGCGCTTCATGATCGAGGCGCATCCACCGGAAGCGCTGCCAATCGCCACCGCCGCTGAAAGTCCCTCACCGCCAAGAGCCTGGATGGTCGCGGAACGCCCTCGCATCCTCCGTTCCGGCGCTTCTTCCCGCAGGTGTCCATTGCGCTGCTGGAATCCATCGTCTTCCGATTCCGCCCAGCCCTCGGTTAGGGCCAAGGCCCCAAACAGGGCGCTCAGCCGATGGCGCTGACCGGTCAGGGAGCGGATGTGGCTGTCCACATTGCGCCACTCTGGATTGACGACCTGGATGGCATCGGAATCGGGTTCATTCCGTCCTCCAAGCTGGCGCACCTTTATTAGGCTGGTCATTGCCTAACGTAGTTTCAATCTAATCGGCGGCCTAACGCTTCCGCTAAATCACCTTCTTGCCGTACTTCGCCACCGCCTGCGCGTTAAATTCCACGCCGAAACCCGGCGAGCCGTCCAGGTGCAGAACGCTGTTCTCAATGCGCGGCTTTTTGTCGTACAACTCAAACCAGAACGGATCGCGGTCCGGATTCGCAAACGATTCCAGAATGTAGCCGTTTGGAACCGACGCCAGCAGGTGGCCGTGCAGCACCGGTTCGTGATGCGGGGCCATGCGGATGTGGCACATGCTCGCCATACCCGCCACCTTGCGCCATTCGGTAATGCCGCCGTGCGCGTTGCAGTCGAACTGCACGAAATCGATCGCGCCGGTTTCCATCAGCCGCCGTGCGCCCCACCGCGTCGTCTCGTGCTCCCCCGACGCCAGCGGAATGCGCGTGCTCAGCTTGAGCTGCTTCAGCGGTTCCACGTCGTCGTACCAGCGCAGCGGCTCCTCCAGCCACGTAATGTCCTGATCGTACATCATGTTGGATGCCCGGATCGCCGTCGCCACGTCCCACCCCTGATTGACGTCGAGCATCAATTTTATCTTCGGCCCCACGTCCTGCCGCACCGCCTTGACGCGGGCATAATCTTCTTCCACGCTGTGCCCGCCGCTTATGCCGCCAACCTTTAATTTGACCGCGTTGTAACCATCCTGAATGTAGCCGCGAACTTCGGCGATCAGTTCGGGAATTCCCTTGCCCTCGCGGTAGTAGCCGCCGGTGACATACGCCGGCACGGTATCGCGATAGCCGCCCAAAAATTTATACAGCGGCAGCCCGGCGTATTTCGCCATCAGATCGTGAATGGCCGCGTCCACCGGCGCCATGGCGGCGATAATTCCCGATTGCGCCCAGCCCCGCTCGGATGGCTCGCGTCCATACGTGGCGGCGAACATCTTCTCCCAGATCCGGCCCACCATAAAGGGATCTTCGCCGATCGCCAGATCGCCAAAGCCCTTGCGGAACAGGTCCGCCCCGCCTCCCGTCCCTTCCCCCTCGCCCGTCAACCCGGCATCGGTGTGGACCTTCACGATCAGCCGTGACGCCTTCGGATGATAGCCGCCGATCGGCGAATTCGCCATCCAGAACCGTTCCTTCAGCGGCTTCTCGAGCAGCGTCACCTCCAGGCCGGTGATCTTCAGCGCCTTGGTTTGGCCGCGCGGCCGGTCGCTCTGCGGGCGGTTCGCCAGCATCGCGGCCGGCGTAGAGAAAAACGTGGTCGCAAGCACATCTCGACGAGTCATAGTAGCAGTGTCGCACGTCTCGTCCGCCCCAACGCAAACGAAACAAGCCGCCCGTCACCGGATCTACAATGCAATGAAACCAAAACACCAACCTCGTCTGGAGGGAATGCCAACGCGCCTGCTCGGCCGCACGGGCGAGAAAGTTTCCGCGTTGGGTTTGGGCGGATCGCATATTGGATTACTGAAAGTAAGGGCCAGCGTCGCCCTCCGCATAATCCGGTCGGCGATTGATGGCGGTCTCACGTTCATGGATAATTCCTGGGATTATAATCACGGACAAAGTGAGATCCGGCTAGGCAAAACGCTCCAGGATGGCTATCGCGAAAAAGCGTTCGTGATGACCAAGGTGGATGGGCGCTCGAAGAAAGAGGCCGCGCGTCAGCTCGATCAATCGCTGAAGCGATTGAAGTACCCGTAAGTTATTGATTCTACGTTTTAGAAATTCTATCTCCGACAGACTCCTAGTGTAGTGGGTCATAGATAATAACGATTATATTCCGGCCGTCGTCTTTACAATGGAGGACGACGGATGCGCGTAACACAACCCCTTACTTTGAAGCCCGCACTGCGGCAAGCCTTGGAACAGCAATCCCGAGCAAGGTCTCTGGCAGCCCGTCCGGTGGATTTCGATATTGCGTATAAAGGCGTCCTGCTCGCGCTGGCTCTGTTGAAAGGCGCTCACGCTATCCAGGGCTCAATATATTCGGCCGCTCGCTCAATCGCCTGCGCGACGTGCTCCAGATGGTCTTCCACGCGCCCGGGACGCTTTATAGCGGCTCGGCCCGTTGCAACACACGGCCGCGAAATTTCACGGGCAAAAACCCGGGCGTCAGCACCGACACCGGAACACCCATTAATTGTTGCGCTTCATGCTCCAGCCCTGCAAGCGTGAACAGGGTTGTAGTTTCCGTTGCATCAGCCAGTAAATCAAGATCGCTCTCGTCCGTGTATTCGCCAGTCAATACCGAGCCATAGACCCGAAAGGATGCGACATTGTACCGGCGGACAAGCTGGCGCAATTCTGCGCGATGGACTCAAAGGGCTTCGGACGGTTTCATTAGCTGCGCTCGTTAACAGATCCCTTTGATCGTAGCGTTTTAGCATACGTCAGGTGCGGCGTCACGCAGGGAAGGGCCGGGGATGGCAGGCCCGTTTCGCCGCACCTCCCCCTGTTGTCTGCCAAGCGAATTGGGGGCGGTCCGGCGCCTCAGTCTTATGTACCCACGCCATTGGCCTCGGGGCCCCGGGACATTTCTATTGAAGCGCGGCAATACCAATTCGCTTTATTGACACCGAACCCCTTGCGAAGATAGACTGCCTTCAACAGCAACGGGGTGATAACCATGTCATTTCTTCCTTGGAACTCGCGCAAAATGGAGAGCGGCGCGATACAGCTCCTGTTCCAGTTGGCGGAGCGCGGCGCTTCCTTTGCGCTTCAACGCACCACGGTCGCGCTCTTCGCACTTTTACTTTTCGCCGCAACGGGATTCAGCCAGAGCCTGGCCAGCATCAGCGGCGTCGTCACCGATCCGGCGGGCGCTGTGATTCCCGCCGCCAATGTCGCCGCGACCAATACTGCCACAGGCGTGCGCACATCGGCCGCCACCAACGGCGCCGGTTTCTACAATCTGCCCAATCTCCCGATCGGGATCTACACCGTCAGCGCCGGCCACGACGGCTTCCGCAATTACGTGCATGAAGGCATCACGCTCACCACCGGCGAAACGCTGGGACTGGACGTGCGTCTCGAACTCGGCGCAACCGGCCAGGTGGTCAACGTAGTCGGCGAGCCGCCGCCGCTTGAAACGCGTTCCTCCGACGTCAGCCAATTGGTGGAATCGAGGAGCATCTCCGCGTTGCCGTTGGGCAACCGCCGGACACTGAACGTAGTGGAATTGAGCGGCGCGGCGGTCTTCGTCAACTATCCCAACACCCCCGCCAACGTCAATCCCAACTTCAGTCTCGGTGGTGGAAGAACGCAAAGTCAGATGGCGTGGATCGATGGCGGCAACGCTCAGAATATGCGCATGGGGGCGGGGCAGATCAACCTCGATCCACCGGTGGAAGCGGTGGCCGAGGTCAAGGTGCTTACGAACAACTACGCAGCCGAGTATGGCGGTTCGGCGGGTGGAGTGGTGGTGGAAACCACGAAATCCGGCGGCAACCAGTTCCACGGAAGCGCCTATGAGTTTCTGCGGAACAACGATTTCGATGCGCCGGGATTTTTCGCTCCGGTAGTGAACGGCGTGAAGGTAAGCCCGGAGTTGCGCTATAACGTTTTCGGCGCCACGCTGGGCGGCCCTATCCGCAAGGACAAGACGTTCTTCTTCTTCGATTACGAAGGTCAGCGGCTGGTGACTGGCGCCACGTCCACGCTCACCGTTCCGACGGCGTTGCAGGCGGCCGGCAATTTCTCACAGACACTAAACGCGTCCGGCAAACCGATTCTCATCTACGATCCGAGCACCACCGAGCGCGTCAACGGCGCCTACACCCGGCAGCCATTCCCGAATAACATCATTCCGGCCTCGGAACTGGACCCGGTGGCGCTGAAGGTAATGAATTATTATCCGCTGCCGAACCGGCCGGCTAGCAATCTGGCCGGAGCGAATAATTTCAGCGGCAACGAAATCACGAGATCGCCGGCCGATTTCTACATGATCAAGGCCGAGCATAATTTCAGCGAGAAAGATAAGCTCTCCGGGTATTACATGCACGTGGCCGGAACCAGCTCCATTGGCAGCATTTATCCGGACAAAGGCGCCGGAGATCCGGCGGACTTCGCGGTGAACAACAGTCAATACGTTTACACCTCATGGACCCACATTCTGAGCGCTTCCCAGGTGAACGATTTGAGGTTCACCTATAACGACCGCGTCTTCCACAATGAGAGCCAGGGGTTGGGCGGCAATTATCCATCGAAGCTGGGGCTACAGGGCGTACCCGCGGATGCCTTCCCCACATGGGCTCCGGCCGGGTTCAGCAACCTGGGCTCGGCGCAGCAGGAGCGGCGTCAATATCCCATCCGGCAGCAGCAGTTGGTCGACAATTATTCCTGGATCAAGGGCCGCCACGCCTTGAAGTTCGGCTTCGAGTTCCGCCGCTCGTTCAACGAAGACATCCTGCACACCTACGTCTCCGGCGATTTCACGTTTTCGACTTTACCCACGGGACTTCCCGGCAGCACGGCCACCGGTAGTGGACTGGCCTCGCTGCTGACCGGTTTTCCAACCGGCTTCCAGGAACTGGCTACGGAGCCTCTGCTCCGCCACAGCTTCTATCTCGCCGGCTTTGCCCAGGACGACTGGACGGTGACTCCGAATCTGACGCTGAACCTGGGCGTGCGTTGGGAAACGGATACTCCGGAGTCCGACGCGAACAATCGCATGAACGGCTTCAATGGCAGCCAGATCAACCCGGTGTCGGGCACGCCGGGCGTGGTCACCTTTGCGGGCGTGAACGGCGCGCCGTCAACTCCCTACCCCACCGATTGGAACAATTTCGGCCCGCGATTCGGATTCGCCTGGAAGGCGTTCGGTTCGGACAAGACGGTGGTGCGCGGCGGATTCGGCGTCTTTTACGGCCATCCGTTCGATGCCGGCGTGCCCAACGTGAATGCCCTTGGGTTCAGCCAGTCGGCCACGCTGAACACGCCCGACAACGGAATTACGGCTCCGTTTTATCTGCGCAACGGCGTGCCGGTGCAACCCACCGCGCCCACGCTGAGCCCTTCTTTCGGAGCTGTCCCGCTGGGCCAGACCCCAAACACGGCCGTGACTTTTTTCGATCCGACCCGCACGACCGGCTATTCGCAACAATTCAATCTGGGAGTGCAGCGCCAGTTGCCGGGCTCGATGGTGGTGGAGATTACCGGCCTGGGCAATTTATCGCGCAAGCTGCCGAGCAGCAATCTGACGCTCAATCAGATCCCGCCTTCCGTGTTGGGTGCGGCCTGCGACACGCAAGTCTGCCGCCCGTTCGCGCAATTCAGCAATGTGGCGATTCAATCGCCGACTCTCGGCGTGGCGAACTATTACGCCGGCATGGTGAGGATCGAGAAGCGCTACTCCCACGGACTGAATTTCGGCGCCAGTTACACGTTCTCCAAGTTTCTCGACAACACGAACGAAGGCGGCGCCATGCTGGGCGCCGATAACGGGCCGTATTCGAACTTCTACAACCGCCGCGCCGACTACGGATATTCGGCCAACGACATCCGGCATCACTTCGTCATGAATTTTGTTTACGAGCTGCCGTTCGGCGCCGGCAACCGTTGGCTCGCGCGCAACCCGCTGCGATATGTCGTGGGCGGGTGGTCGCTCGGAAACGTCACCTCCGTTCAGTCCGGTCCGCCGATTACGATCGTTACCCAGACCAACAATTGCAACTGCTTTTCCGCCGGAGCGCAGCGGCCGAATGTGGTGGGCGCCGTCAACGCCGCATCGCCTTCCGTAGGCGAGTGGTTCAACACGGCCGCCTTCGCACAGCCGGCGCCGTTCACGTTCGGCAATGAGGGAGTGGGCGTCGTGCGGGCCGCCGGATTGGTGAATGTGGACTTCTCGATCATCCGCAACTTCCGCCTGACCGAGCGGGCCCACATGGAACTGCGCGGTGAATTCTTCAACACGCTGAACCACACGAATCTGGGCCTGCCCGGGCAGTCGTTTGGCGCGGCGACGTTTGGCGTCATCAGCGCCGCGGGACCGGCGCGGCAAATCGAGATCGGGGCCCGGTTCGCGTTTTGAAGAGCTGGCGCAGAACGGAGTGAGGCGCGGATCTTCGAGCGTGAGATGTTTTTTTTGGCCTGCAACCGCTCCCTGACGGCGAGCGGATCGGAAGGCTCACGTACGCGGTTACCCGATATGCACCGAATCTCGCAGCCGAAGACCTGGGTCGTATTTTTTATAACTTACACATAGTGTAATTCTACCTCTTGACATTATTAACATGCAATCATATACTTGAACCAATGGAGGTGAGCTTTGGCGATGACGACATGGACCGATTGGAAACCGATGCCCGCTTTGACGGAGGGCACTCGTCTGCTGTCGTCAAAGCCTATCGTAAGAGAATGCAGCAAATAAGAGCGGCCGAGGACGAACGGGCCTTCTACGCCTTGAAATCACTCCATTTCGAGAAACTGAAAGGTGAGCGAAGCCACCAGCACTCAATGCGGCTCAACGATCAATGGAGAATCATATTGGAAATGCGGGGGAGCGGTAAGGATAAGACGATTCACTTGGTTGGAATTGAAGATTACCACTAGGAGGGACCATGGCAAAAAGAACACCGGCGGAAGTTTTCGCTCCTGGGGAATTCATCGGCGAGGAGCTTGAAACCCGGGGATGGAGTCAGATTGAGCTAGCTGAGGTTATGGGACGGCCTGCCCGGCTTATTAGCGAACTGATATCCGGTAAGCGCGCCATCACTCCGGAAACGGCCAAAGGGTTAGGCGCCACCTTCGGGACCGGTCCTGAGTTTTGGATGAATCTTGAGCGGGACTACCGCCTGGCGCACGCGCTCCACGACGATGTAGTGGTTGAGCGAAGGGCGAAGCTTTATGCAACGGCTCCCGTCAAAGAGATGGTGAAACGCGGGTGGATAGAGCCTTCCGGCAACATCAGTGTTCTAGAGAAGCGCGTGCAAGACTTTTTGCAAATCAAAGCTATCGATGAGGAGCCGTGGCTCATGCATGCGGCCAAGAACGGCGCTTCGTATACGGACGTGACTTCATCCCAGTGGGCTTGGCTTTTCAGGGTGAAACAGCTTGCAAAGGCAACTAGCGCCGCAAAGTATTCACGCAGCGCGTTGCTCGACGCGCTGCAGCAACTGGAGCCAATGTTGATTGCGCCTGAAGAGGCCCGGCATGCGCCGGCTCTCTTGGCTTCTTGTGGCGTTCGATTCGTAATCGTCGAGAAATTGCCGCAGGCGAAGATAGACGGCGCCTGCTGCTGGCTTGACGAAAACTCTCCGGTGATTGGACTCTCAACTCGCCACGACACGATAGATAACTTCTGGT
>JBDTAT010000146.1:0-4325 GCA_039924505.1 Bryobacteraceae bacterium | reverse complement strand
CGCAGATGAAGTATAAAACGCGGTCATAGTCCTGGCCTTGTCCGTAGTAGGCTGACGTGCATCACAAGGCGAGAATTTTGGCGTAAAGGAGGTACGATGTTGCGCTCAATCGGTTTTCCAGAATCTTTCGCAGTCGTCGTGACATTCAGCATCTTGGGGCTTCCGTTCGCGATCTTCTATCTCGCTGGACTTCAGGGCGCCGTCGCCCGGTGCTCGCCGGAATCGAGAACAATGCGACCGGGTATGTTGTGGCTGATGCTGATTCCTGTGTTTAACCTTGTCTGGCAATTCGTCGTCGTGACTAACATGTCTAAGGGATTGCCGCAAAATAACATTATCATTTTGCTATCAGGCATTCCGCCTGAGCGCATCGTTCAGCTATCGCGGAAGTCTCCGTAAGGGAGGTAGAATCTGAATATGCGACGCGCAAAGCCGAAACGATCTGAACGCAAGGTGGCTTCGAAGGCGCCCGAACGAAAGGGCCCAACCGGGAGTTCCGCGAACTCTGGCCAAAATCAGCAACCGACCGACGACATGGATGATCTCAACATCGTGGCCGGCGAATTCATGCCGGAGTGGAATTACACCATCTTCCCTCGAACAAAAAAGTAAAAGTTGTTTTGCGGCAACGCCTAAGCGCGCTCGAGGACGTGCTTCCGGCTTGGCGGCCTAGTCTCCGGATCGTCTTCGGCAATGCCGGAGAGAACGACCGGCGCGCGGTCGGGGAATTCAGCAACCAGAGACAGGCTCCCGCCCATGGCCTCGACCGTCTTCCGGAGCGTAGACAGCAACAGGTCACTGCGCTTTTCGAGGCGCGAGACACTGTCCTGGGTGACGCCAAGCACCTTGGCAATGCGGACCTGCGTCAGCTTGCGGGCCTGCCGGAGCTCGCGCAAGGTCATTTCCTCGGCAATCAATTGAGCCGCCCGCGCCTCGACCTTCTTGCGTTGAGCGGGGCTCAGCTTTTTGATGATGTCATTCACGTTCGTAGGCATCGTTATGTCCTCCTTCTCAACCGGGCCAGATGCGCATCGAAACGGTAATCGGCCTTGCGGATGATCAGCTCGCGATAGAACCGTTTTTCGCCGACACCCGATTTGTCCCCCGCCACGAGCAGCATAGCCTTGCGCTTCACATCGAAAGCAAACGCCACTCTGCACTCGCCGCCGGCCGCGCTGAAGCGTAGCTCCTTCATATTCGCGTGGCGGGAGCCGCGCAGTGTATCCACGCGGGGCCGCCCCAGTTGCGGCCCGAATTGCTGAAGCAGGCGCGTCAACGCCAGAATTTCCGTCCGCGCGTCTGCTGTCCGCCCGCACGTATTTAGTGATACACTAGGGCCCTTCATGCAAGGTTAGTCCATACAGATGAATCGAGGCGAGTTAATGGAGTTGCTCTTTTCCCTCCAGGCAGACTCGGGAGCGTTTCAATCGACTGTCCACATGGGAGAAACCTCCCTACATGATTACAACGGGTTTGTCACCGCACTTGTGCTTCGGGAACTGGAAACGTTTGCCGGCCTGGACCAGTGGGCCGAGCCTTTGGGCCGAGCACTCAGTTTTCTCGAAAAGTGTGAGTCTCCCCTTCGCCCGGGCTTCTTTGCTTTTTGGCCTCGAAATCAATGGCCCGTTTGGGCTCCTCAGGTCCTCGAGGATGCCGACGACACTGCGGCCATGGCATCCGAACTGTTTTATTATGGACGAATCGATCTCGAAAAAGCGCAGTTCATTGCCTCCGCCGCCCTGATTCCGTATCGGTTGGAAATCGTACCTGAGGCGCTGGACCAACCGTGGATTCGCCCCGGCGCATTCCTTACTTGGCTGCACCCCCGGTGCGTACCTAACCCGATAGATTGCGTGGTCAACGTAAATGTACTCGCGTTCCTAGCGCAGGCAGAGTTTGCCTCACAGCCAGGCTACATCGAGGCATGCCAAATGGTTCTCGACGGTATCGCGTGGTCCGCCCGGAGGTGGGAGCATGTAGACCAGCTTAGCCCCTACTATCCCGAAGCGTCGGAGCTTGCTTTGGCCTTGAAAAACGCAGTCCGGAAGGGAGCCGCCGATCTGCGCGTTTGCCTGGAGGCGTTGGAACAGTTTCCTGTCGCTCGTCCCGGGAACGACCCGTCGAAGGTCCTGTTCAGCGTGGCTGATCGAGCCACCTTGTGGTCCAGCACGGCGCTGTGGGCGGCTCGCCAGCTTGCGGTGGGTGCCCCTTCCAGTCAAACAGTCCTCGATTCCCGCACCTCCGTATGCCAATATGGGAAACCTTACTGACCTGACGCCACTTGAGCGACGCTAATGGCTACTGAACCGGTCGACCTCGATATTGCCGTTGTCGGAGGCGGGATAAGCGGCGTTTACACCGCTTGGCGGCTCTCTTCTTGCCCCAACCCGCCCACGGTTGCCCTGTTTGAGTCTTCTCAGCGGCTGGGTGGCCGTATCGATACTGTGCCCCTGCCTGTGTCCGAGCCGGGGTCGCACGCCGAATTTGGCGCCATGCGGTTCATGCCGTTTATGGCGGTCGTCAAAAGTCTTCTGAGCTACCTTGGCATCCAGACGGAAGTATTTCCCTGCAACGATCTGCGTCAAATGTTCATTCGGGGCGTTCAGATTGCGCTCGACAGTAAGGGCTTCGCCACGAACTCCCATTACCGCTTGGCACCAGGCGAGCCTCAAAACGTGTTTTCGCTGGCGATGAATGTGCTGGACGGGGCCGTGCCCAACGCTCAATCGCTTACCCCGCAGCAGTGGCGCGACGTCACGAAGAATGGTGCTTTCAAGGGCCGCGAGTTATGGCGATGGGGAATGAGGAATGTTGCCGAAGAGTTGATCAGCAACGAAGCTTTTGATTTCGTGTACGACGGCCTCGGTTTGGACTCGGTTCTCCTCGGGACCAACGCGGCCATGGGTACACGGGCTCTGGCCGCGCCATTGCCGGACTACCTCGCGGGCAGGGTATACCGTCCCGTCAACGGTTTTAGTTCGCTGGTGGCTGAACTCGAAAATCGATTGCAGTCCTTCCCGTCCTGCAACGTCTGGAAGCAGCACCGTTTAATCTCGGCAGTCCGTGCCGGGAATGGAATCAAACTGACGTTCGACGCGCCAGCCGGGCCCATTGAAGTAACGGCCCGCAAGGTGGCGCTGGCTATGCCCCGCCGCGCTATCGAACTGATCGATCTTGATGGCCTCTTCCCGGCGGACCAGCGAGATGCCGAACGTCGCAAGCTTCGCACGAAGCTCAGGGCCGTGCGCGGGGTCCCTGGCTTCAAGCTGTGCCTAGTATATGATAAACCCTGGTGGCAGAATTTTACGAATGTATCCGGTGCCACCCAGGGTTGGAAAAACGGCTATTTGGTTACCGACCTGCCGCTCCGCCAGATATTCTTCGGTATAGGGAATGGCCCGGATTCGGCCGGCAATGAGCGCGTGCTGATGGCCTCCTATTCGGATGGCGCCGCCGCACGCTATTGGGAAGGACTGACTCAGGTCAGCGACAAAAGGTTGCATATGGGCGCCGCCAGCCAGTTCGTTCAGGCTGAATCCGGCAACCTTCTAACTGCCATCGAACGCCAGTTGTGCTCCGTCATGCAGATCAAGGGTCCTGTGCCGCCGCCGCTCTGCGCTGGTTACGTGGATTGGGAAGTGGACCCGTTTGGCGGCGCATGGCACGAATGGAAGGTGGGCATTGATGTTAGTGCCGCCATCCCGGACATGCGCCGGCCAGCCCCGGAACTTCCCCTCTATGTCTGCGGTGAGGCGTATTCCTGGTTCCAGGCCTGGATTGAGGGTGCGCTGATGTCCGCCGAACGCATGCTACAAGATCACTTCCAGCTTCCGTGGCCCTCCGATTGGTTGCAAGAGGGCTACGACCTGGGCCCCTAGGCGAACCAACGTCAGATGGCATGCAAACTCCGCAGCAACGGAAGACTCTCTTTCCCGCTCTTGCGCCGCAGGGCTCGGGGGCGGGCGGCAACTTGAACGAAATCGCAACTAAAATTCACAAAGGAGCAAGAACATGAACGACCTTCAGAAGATTCTGAGTCGCGCGATAAGTGACGACAAATATGCAAAGACATTGCACGATAATCCGGAAGAAGCCATGAAGCAGGCGGGAGTGGAAGCGACGCCCGAAAAGGTCGCGGCTCTGAAGTCGTCGGTGGCTTCTCTGAAAGGAGCTCACGCCGCCTTTGGCGGCGCCGTGCGTCCCGATTAACATTCTAAGGCCCCGCGCTATGGAGCCACTCAACCCATTGTGCGAGCCGACACCGCAGTATCTGTTCGACGCGCACCTGCGGGAGTTGGTCTCCGAATCCATTGCACGCATCCGAT
>JBDTAT010000145.1:0-3577 GCA_039924505.1 Bryobacteraceae bacterium | reverse complement strand
GCCAACGCCGACGGCGAGCAGCCCCCCGAGCAGCATGTAAACGGGGAGGAAGATCAGCATAGGGCTGATGGAATGCAGGACCGCGGCGACGGCGATGATACCGAGCGCCAGCGCCAGCAAGTGGTTCAAAAGCGACGATAGAAAAATCGCCACCGGAACAATTTCCGACGGGAAGACGGTCTTCGTAATCAGATTCGCGTGGTCGAGCAGCGAGTTCGCCGACCGCTGCACCGTTTCCTGAAACAGCAGCCACGGCAGAAAACCGCAGAAGACCAGCAGCGCGTAATTCTGCGTGAGGCTGCCCTTGGGAACTGGCGACCGCAAACAAATCTGGAAAACAAAAATCCAGCACACCAGCATCACCAGTGGATGGATCACGCCCCACAACCACCCGGCCGCCGACCCGACAAACCGCTGCTGAAAATCCCGGCGCACAAGCTGAAACAGCAGCGCCCGGCGGTGAATCAGATTGCGGACGAAATATTTGCCGGGAAGTCGAGCCATGGGCCTACTCGTTAGTGTACAGCGGACCCGCCGCGCGTCCCGGCGATCTACTCGTAGCGCAGCGCCACCAGCGGATCGATCCGCGTCGCGCGCCGTGCCGGAATGTAGCTGGCCACCAGCGCCACCAAACCCAGAATGACGGCCACTGAAACAAACACGAATGGATCCGACGCTTTCACGCCGAACAACAGGCTCGCCAGCAGGCGCGTAAGTCCGAACGCCGCTGCCACGCCAATCGCGATGCCAATGGCCGCGAGCGTCATCCCCTGCCGCATCACCATATTCCGCAGTTGCCCGGCGCCGGCCCCAAGGGCAATGCGGATGCCGATTTCCTGGGTCCGCTGCGCCACCGTGTACGCCATCAACCCGTAAATTCCAATGGCCGCGAGCAGCAGCGCCGCAGCCGCGAAGATGGTCAGCAGCAGCGTGTTGAAATCGTTACGCGCAGTGGAGTGCGCCTCCACCTGATCCATCGAGCGAATGTGCGAGACCGCCAGGTCGCGATCGACGTACTGAATTTCGCGCTGGATGGGCGCGCTCAGCGAGAACGGTTCTACTTTCGTGCGGATGGCCCACGTTACCGGGATGATGCGGTTGTTCAGCGCCATGACGCCGTTCGTCAGCTGGGCCAGCGGAATATAAACAATCGGGAATGGATCGCGGTTTAACCCGCCGTCGTGTACGTCCGCCACGACGCCAATGATCTGGCGAGGAGGCTCATTGAAGGCGGGCCCGACGCCCTTGCCGATGGTGATGCGCTGGCCGAGCGGATCCTGTTTCGGCCAGTAGCGCTTGGCCATCCCTTCGTTAATCAACACGACGCCCGGGGCGGCGCCATCGTCGCGATTCGTGAACGCGCGCCCGCGCAGAATACGGATTTTGAAAACGTCGAAGTATCCGGGCGACGCATACCGCCAACTGACGCCGCCGTGCGCCGGGCCGTTGAGCGCCCGTCCTTCAATAATTAACGGGAGCCCGAAATTCGCCTCCAGCGGAACCGCGCTGGTGACCGTGGCCGTCTCCACACCGGGAAGCGCTTCAATGCGTCCGGTCGCCTGGCGCACCATCGCCGCCACGTTCGCGGTTTGATCGAAGCGCGCGCCGGTCAGCGAAGTCTGCATGGTCAGAACATGATGCGGATCGAAGCCGGGATCGACGTTGTGCAGCGCGACAAACGTGCGGATCAACAGCGCCGCGCCGGCCAGTAGGATCAGGGCCAGCGCCATCTCCGCCACTACCAACACGCCACGGGCTTTATTTTGCCGCAGACCGGTGCCGGAGCGTGAAGCGCTCTCTTTCAGCGTGGAGCTGAGATCCAGCCGCGTGGCGCTGAATGCTGGGATGAGGCCGAACAGAATCCCGGTGACAAGCGAGATCAGAATCGTGAACCCCGCCACGCGCCAATCGACCGTGACGGCCGCGCCCGCTTCCCCAATTCGCGGGATATTGCCCGGATTCATCGCCAGCAGCGCGCGCACGCCGGCAAAGCCGAGCAGCAAACCCAGCCCTCCGCCAATCGCCGCCAGCAGCACGCTTTCGGTCATTAGTTGCCGGATGATGCGCCCCCGGTTCGCTCCCACCGCCGCGCGAATCGCCATCTCGCGCTTGCGGCCGCTTGCGCGCACCAACAGCAGATTCGCGACGTTCGCGCAGGCGATCAGCAGCACAAAGCCGACCGCGCCCAGCAGCATCAGCAGAGCCGGCCGCGCGTTGCTGACAATCGTGTCCTGCATCAAGTCGGCCGTCGCCGTTTCTTTCGGTCCCAGAACCCCAGGAAATTTGCGCCCGTATTCCTGCGCGGCGGCAGCCAGGTGCGCCCTCGCTACCGGCAGGGTGACGCCGGGCTTTAGACGGGCCGCGGCGCGCAGATAGTGCCCCTGGTTGGTGCTGTTCGGATCCGCTTGCAATGGCAGCCAGACGTCGGCCGGCGGGTCGGGATCGAACCCGGCCCCGGCCACGCCGATCACTACGTACGGCTCGCCGCCGAGCGGAATCGATTTACCCACGATGGAGGGATCGCCGCCAAAACGACTCTTCCACAGCCCGTTACTGATCACTGCCACCTGCCCGCCGCCGGGCCGGTCCTCCGCTTGCGAAAAGGAACGGCCCAATGCCATCGGCACTCCGAACAGGCGGAAGTAGCCGGCGGAGGCGTGCATCGCCTTGAGCTGCTCGGCGCGGTCGCCGCCCGTGAGGTTGACGCCGGGACCGTCAAAATCGTACGCCGTAAAATCCTGGAGGACGCCGGTCTGCTCGCTCCACACCGTGAATTTGGGGATTGAGGTGATGTTGCTTTTGCCACCCCGGCTGCGCGAGTTCAAGCTGGACAATCCGGTCCAGATCTGGATACGGCAACGGCTTCAGCAACACCGCGTTCACGACCGAGAAGATCGCCGTATTCGCGCCAATGCCGAGCGCAAGCGCAGCCACGGCGGTGACCGTGAATCCCGGATTCTGGCGCAACATGCGCGCCGCGTGTTTCAGGTCTTTCCAAAATGTTTCGAACATGGCAACCGTCATTTCCGATTGCTGCGAAGCGCGTTACGCCGAATGAACGGCATTATATGCGACGCCCATCTCTTGCGCCACCCCGGCGAAATGTGTGTCGGCCGTCCACAATTGCAGCCGCCCCACAATCGCGGACGCCAGCAGGTGGATGTCTATCCAGCCGACGCCGCGCCCGTGCAAATCCCGATGGAGAACGAAAGCCACCGCTTCGCGGTGAGGCACGCTGCTTGCCTGATGCATCCGCTCGTATGCGGCCAGAAGTTTCCTGCGGCCTCCGCGATCGCCGATTAGAAGTTCCCCGTAGACCAATTCATGTCCCACCACTTCGTCGAGATCCAGGAGTTTGTCCAGTTCGCTTCTATAGGGAGTCCGGTTGGCAAGGGAGCGTATCCAAACGGACGTATCGACCAGGACCATCAGGCCCCCCTGCGTTTCGCCGATGGCTTCTCGCGGCGCCTCGGCACGTCCCGCGCATCAGGCTCCGATCCAAGAAGAGCCCGAAGACGCTGATACGCGGCGTGGCGCACCAATGCCTCTAGACCCACTCGGACCGTTTCCGTATCCG
>JBDTAT010000144.1:0-3396 GCA_039924505.1 Bryobacteraceae bacterium | reverse complement strand
AGACGTCGTATCGAGGGCGTTGCCGGAATTGTTCAGCCGAATGCGCCGGATCTCTCCGCCTATTTTCCAGGTGTGCCGGCCGCTGGTGTGCGTGAAGCTGTCGACCCAGGAAAATGTAGTGCCGATCTCCTCGTCGAGAGCGCTGTTGGGAAGACTGTCATAAGCGGTTCCCCCAATGGACACTGCGAACGGAAAGATGCCGGCGGTGGCATGCCGGTACGCCGAGCGATTCACGCCGAATTTGAACTCGTTCAGCGTCCGGGGCGAGAATATGTGAGTCAGATCCACAATTGCGTTGGTCGGCCGGATCGATGTGTCGGTATGGGAACCCAGCGCGCCATTGAGACTGCTCGCAAGCGAATCGTCCACGCTGTAGCGGGCGTACATCGTGGTGTTTTCGCTGAAATGCTGATCGAAGCGGATTAAACCGCTGTCCTCGCGGACGGGATTGTGGTTCGTGGCGATGATTTCATCCGTCTGCGAGTCGATCGGAATCTGGCCCACTGGGTAGGCATCGACGATTGGCTTCAGATCCGGAGAAGTGGCCAGGACCTGGGAGCGGACCGAGGCGCTGGGCACAAAACTGATAGCCGTCGCTCCCAAGCGCTGGCGCAGCCCTTCGTAGCTGACAAAGAAAAAGCTCTTGTCCTTTACGATCGCCCCGCCGACGCTGCCGCCAAACTGATTCAGCCGGAACGGAGGCAATTGCGACGGATCAAAGGGCGATCGGGTGTCCAGGGCGCTATTGCGAAGAAACTCGAAAACGTCGCCGTGGAACTGGTTGGTGCCGGATTTTGTGACCACATTGACCTGAGCGCCGCCCATGTCGCCGTATTCGGCCGTATAGTCGGCGACGTTGACGCGGAACTCGGCGACGGAATCGAGATTGACCTGCAGCCGGACGCTGGTTTTCTGCGGGCCTTCCTGAACGCCGCTGGCATCGACGCCATCGATGGTGAAGTTGGTATCGTCGCGGGAGTGGCCGGCGAAATGAATGCTGCTCTCGTGACCGCCGCCCACGTCCACCGCGCCGGGTACCAGCGCCATCAACCCGGCCCATTCGCGGCCATCGAGCGGAATCTCCTTGACCTGATGCGACTCTATCACTCCGCCCACCTCAGCCGTACTGCGCTCGATGGGAGATGCCGTGGCCGTTACGCTAACCATGCTCGCCTGATCGCCGACCTGCAGTTGCGCGTCCAGCGTACGGTCCTCTCCTACCTCCAGCTTCACGGTTAGGAATTCGGCAGTTTTCATACCGGTGGCGGAGATTCGGACGGTATACGCGCCAATGGGCAACGCACTGAGCGAATACGCGCCGGCGCTGCCGGTGCGCACTTCCCGGTGGGAGCCGGTCGCGGTTTCGGTCGCCGAGACAAGCGCGTTGGGCACCACCGCGCCCGAGGTATCCGTGACGGTGCCATTCAGTGTGGCGCGGTCGGCCTGCGCAAGCGCCGCCACAGCGGACAAAAAGAAGCAAATGGTTACTCTGCTGATGGGGATTGACATGTGCCCTCCTTGTTGGCAACCGTGAGGCGCCAGCAATCGAACAGCAATAACTTACACTTCAGCGACCGGAAATCGTGCCCCAAAACGCCTAAGCGAAGCTCGTCCAAGCCTGTAAAATTGTGAAATATGCCAGTGGGAACGTCACGCTCGTCATGCGCATGTATCCGCCTTTCAACCCGACGCTCACTCGAATGTTGAATAAGTGTAGCACTCTTGTGTTCGAGATCGGCCCGTCAGTAGTAAAATTATTGTGGCTCTGGTTATGTAACCCATAACCCCGCACGGAGTCAGGTTCCACAAAACAGCCACGGGGGTGGTAGCGGGTTATCCGGCCCCGGGAGTGGCCCTGGCTTCCGCAACCAAGGCAGCGCGCATCGCCCGTGCGACGGGAGTCAGCTTGGATTCGGCGCAGCAGATGAGGCTCAAGCTGCGCACCAAGGGTAAACCTTGAATTCTCACGGCGACCAGGCGCCCCGTCTCCAGCTCCGGCGTAACGCTGTGTTCGGAAAGAATCGAAATTCCTATATTGCTTGCAACCAATGCCTTGATAGCCTCATTGCTATTCAACTCCGGGCCGCAATGCAGAGTTTTCCCGATTTCCTGCAAACGCGCTTCGATATACCGGCGCGTACCCGATGACGGTTCCCGGCTTATGAACGGCTGTCCAACCAAATCATCGACAGTGATCTCCGCCCTCCCGGCAAAGGGGTGCTTGCGGCCGACAACCACCACCAATTCATCCCTGCCCAGATCGTCCACAATCAAGCCGCTAGAGACGGGCTGCGAGACCAATGCGCCCAGGTCGCACCGTCCTTCAATGACCGCTCGCTCCACTTCGGGCGAACCGAAAATCTTCAAGCTTACGGAAACACGGGGATGGTTTGCCAGAAATCGCTCCAGGCACCGCGGGATGAGGTAGCTCACGGGCGTAGAAGTGGCTGCGATAGATAGCGGTCCGGCCACGTCGCCGCGCACTTCCATGAGCGCGCGCTCGGCCTCCATCATTTCGGCCAGGATGCGAACCGCATGTGTGTGAAGCAAGCGGCCGGCCTCCGTCATGTACGTTCGTCTCCCTACCCGGCGAAATAATTCGATACCGAGCTTCGTTTCAAGCGCAGCGGTCTGAGCGGATATGTATGGTTGGCTGACGCCCAACTCCTCGGCCGCGCGCGAAAAACTACCGAGGCGAGCGACCAATTCGAAAATGCGCACGTTCGTAAATGTCAGCAGGGGCCTCTCGCCCACGACATCCGAAGGCCACTGCTCGACGTCTTTTGCCACAGCCGTATCATAACTGGTATGAACCGGAGTGGATAGCGGCGCCGGCGGCCGGTAGTCCAATAACTCTCGCGCTGTTTTCGGGAGCGAATCGTTCATCCATTCGTTGACGAATGGCGTTTCCGTATTCAACGTACCCAAGGCTTTTCTGGACATCGGCCAAACCGCCGGCCAGAATGCCGATTCGATTCGCCGGGCGGCCCGTAGAACTTGGTGTACAGGTTCCGCACTAGCAGCGCTCCAGAGACCGGCGCGAACAGGTAGACCGGTTTATCCCGCAAGCCGCCATTATACCGGCCCGAGTTGTGGCACATTAGTAACATGTTCGTGGCTTTACTTGTGATGGCAACGATTCCGGAGTGGATTCCGGCGCGGTGGACCTCGCCCGACCCCAAGACGATCGACCTGATCGCGCAAACGCCGGTCAATTGCGTACTGCTGGAACAACCGGCGTGGTCGGAGGCGTTCGCGGTTAAGGCCGCGGAGAAGGGAATTGCGACGCTCGGCGTAGTGCGGCCGGGCGGCGATCCGTTGGAGGCGGCGCGCAAAGCCGTCGCCGAAAAGTTCTCGGGCGTGGTGCTGGAAGGCGACTTCGACGACGCCAGCAGG
>JBDTAT010000143.1:0-6035 GCA_039924505.1 Bryobacteraceae bacterium | reverse complement strand
TCGATCACCTTCGCCAGCTCATCCACCGTGGTGTATTTCAGGAACACCAGATTCAACATCGTCTCGTCGTCGGGGATGATTTTCTTGGGATCGGTAATCTGCTCGGGCTCGAGCGGCTGGCTAGCGATCTCGGCCAGTGGAATAATGCGGTACAGCGGCCCCACCTTCACCATCGCGAATCCGTTGATGCGCAGAATCGTGTCCAGCAGCGACTTCGGATCGATGTCCTTCGTCTCTCCGTAGGTGTTCAGAATCACGCCGCCCTTCACGCGCGGATCGAGAATATAGTTGATCTTCAATTGCCGCGCCAGAATGTCGATCACTTCTGTGAGCGATGCGTTCTGCAGCGACAGGCCGCTGTAGACGGATGCCGGCGCGGCCGGCTTCACGGGCGCGGTGGTCTTGGCCCCCGCGGGAGTCGACGCCGCACCCGGCGCCGCGGCGGCCGGCGGCGGCGCGGCCTCGTGCTGCTGCGGCGCTGCCACGGCGCCGAAGCCGGGAGGAACATTCGGCGGCCTCACCGGTTGTTGCGCCAGCGCCACCAGCGTCATTCCCGCGAACGCCATCCCCGCCAGCGTCATCAATCGCTTGCGAAGGCCGCCCTTGCGAAGCCCGATTCTGTCCATCGCGATCTATTGCTCCTTCCCGGCCGTCGTCTTTGATTCCGACCCGCTCTTCTGTTGTTGTTGACGTTCGAGGAGCGCCTTTTCGTCTGCCGTCAATTCCGATTTCGGCTTCGTCCATTTCGCGGATCCAAATGGCGTCGCGCGCTCGAAGTGAACCACGTCGCCGTCCTCCACCACGATGGTCTGGCGCCCGGCCGCCGCCGGCTCCGGCGCAGTGGCCGGAGCCGGCTTGTCTTCCTGCCGCGAAAATCCGAATGGCGTCTGCCGGTAGACCCACTTCTTCCCTTGCCGGTCCGTCCACTTGTAGGTATACGGCGCCACCTCTTTCGCCCCGTCGGGCAGCGTCGCCGGCCGCGCGGCGTCCGCTTTCGCTGCCGGCGCGGCGCCCGGCTTCGCATCGTTGTTTTTATTTTGGTTGGCATCGCCGGCCATCAGCGCAACCGGAATCGCCAGCATTGCAATCGTCGTGAGTCTCATGTGTGAGTTTCCATTCCTGTGTCTTAAAATTTGAGGCGTGATACGCCGCGCTACTTCACTGCTTCCCAATGGCAGGAGCTTCCGAACGGCGTCATGTTCTCCACCTTCTTGTAACCGTCGGCCGTCGTGCCCGGCGCCGATTTGTCGCCCGCGATGCAGGCGCGCGCGCCTCCGCCCATATCGACGCCCGGACCGGCCGCGACGCCTGCGATGGATGTCGGGCCGCCGAGCGAAGTGACGCCGTTCACTGGCGCGGCGGCTGCGGGCGCCGACGGGCCGGCCGTCTCCGTTGTGACGGCATTTTTCGCCATCAACTCGTCCAGCGATTTTTCAATCGTTTTCCCGTGCCACTCCAGCACGACTTTCTGGTTGTCCACCGAGACCAGCTTGAAAGCTCCCACCATGTCGCCCGGACGATACACCTTTTGGGGGCCGCCGGCCTTTTCGCTCATAATCACCGACGGCGGATCGGTCCACAGCATCACGCCCATCGCAACCGGCATCGGCGGAACCGGAGGCTCGGGCGGCGGCTTCGGCACCTCAATGACCACCGTTGGATTGCGGTCGCGGGAGAACAACATCTTGGCCGCAACGTCGATGTAACTGGAGGGCGTCACCGGATTCACCGTGGGCATTACGGGCGGGGGTGCGAGTGACCGGCTGAGCTTCCGCGTTTGCAATAGCTCCATGCTTTCGCGATCGCGCGCCCCCACCCACTCCTGCCGCAGCCGCCAACCCAGCGCCGCCACCACCACCGCCAGCGCAAAATTCAGGAGTACAAGTTTGCGCTTCAAAATGCGTCCAGGCCTTTCTTTTCCGGGACCAGCCGTTTCGGCACCACGCCCGACACGGTCAGCCGCACGCTCAGCATTTTGTCCTTCGGATTGCCGGGACTCACCCGCAATTCGTTGCTGGCGACAATCTCCGGCTGCGCGGTCAGGTCCGCCAGCAGGTCCACCAGCTGCTCGATCCGCGCATCGAATGTCACCGCAACCGTCACCTCGCCATACGCGTCGCCGAACGGGTGAACCTGTCCGATTTCGACGCCGCGGATTTCGAGCGGCGGCGATTGCGCTTTGCCGAGCTTGCGGACAATCTGCACAAGCTGCGCCTGGGCCTGCGCCGCGGTGGCGGCTTGCAGCAGTCCCTTTTCACGCTTGTCGAGATCGCTTGAAACCTGTTTCAGAATTCCTTCCCGGGCCGGCAGAGTGGCGGCGAGCTGCCGCAACCGGTTGAGCCGCTTTTCAGCCAGCGCGGTGGAATCGGCGGGCCGGACGACCTTGGCGGTTCCGCCGGCCGGAAAAGAGAGCCACACTACCACAGCCGCAACCACCGCGCCGAGGAGAAGAACAGCGCGTTTGTCACGGTCTGTGAGCGTCACTTGGGCGCTCCCTTCCGGTCGGATCGGATCGCGAACGTCTCGCCGGCCGCCACGCGCGTCAACGAGATAGTAAACTGTGAATTCTCAAAGTAAGGAGAGCTGTCCAACACTTTCAAAAGCCCGGCCGCCTGATCCGATTCGCCGGAAATGCGCAACGACGCGCGCGTCAATTCCAGGGAATTCACCCAGGTGGGCGGCGGCAGCAGACGCGTCAGCTCATTCAGCGCGTCCAGATCGGTCTTCGAGCGGCGCCGCACATCGTCGAGCATTACCGTGCGTTTTTCCGCCGTGTCGATGGCGCGATCGAGCGCGGCCGATCTTTTCGCCACCGGTTCCAGATGCGCGATCCCGGCCTCGAGGCTCCGCAGATAGCGGCGATTTGCCAGCACCGAGTATCCGGTCACCGCGCCGGCCATCAGCAGCGCCACGCCGACCAGCACCAGCGTGGGAATGAACATCGCGCGCGAGCTCGATTCGCGCTGTTCGGGGGGCAGCAGATTTACGCGCAGCGCCAGCCGCGGGCAAGCGTTCGAGAGCGCCGCCGCGTAGGCGAACGCGGTCAGATTCCGGTCGAAGTTTTCGGGCGCGGCAACCGGCGCCGGCAGCACATCCTGCAATTGGACGGAATCGCCCTGCTCCTCCAGACGCAGCTCCGCGCGGGCCATGGCCGCGGCGCGGCCGGCGGGGGGATCGAAGGCGGCCGAAAAGACCGGAGAGCTGGGACTTTCGCCGTATACTTCCAGCTCGCCATTACGCTCGCTAACGGCTAGAAATCCATTGCCCGGCGGACCGCCCAGCAGGTGAACGGCGGAGTAAAGCGCGGCCGCGGAAAACGTCATGGTCGCGACTTTCACGCCGGCTTCGGCCGCGAGCGACGAGTAGCGCTCCAGCGCGCTGCGCCTGGCGATTCCGACCAGGACTGCCCCGCCCTTGCCGATGCGCGTCCAATCGGCCACGACATCCTCTTCGGGAAACGGATGCAGCGTGTCCAATTGCAGCCTCACGGCGCTGTCCAGATCGCGGTCGTTCACACCGGGCAGCGAGATTTGCCGAACAATCACTTCGCGGCGCGGCAGCAATACGGCCGCCGCCAGATGGCTCGCGCCGAGTTTGCGCAGGAACGCGGCGTATTCGGCGCCCCAGGCGCTGGCCGGCTCATCGCGGAAGCCCGCGATGGTGGCCGTGCCTAGCACGCGGATGCCCGACGGCCGGACGCGCGCCACCACGACGCGCAGATCGTGAGCGCCAATCTCAATGCCGACGCCGGACCCGAAAGCGAGCCATTTCCGCAGCGTGTCGCGCGCGCTCGATGGCGCGGCCGTTTCCGGCGCCGGCGTCCCGGGTAAATCGCCGCTCGACTGTTCGGTGGGCGTCATGGAACTGGCTGCGCTTCCGGATTCTGGGGGTTCACCGCGTACTGAATGGAGCTGCTGTCGTCATACCAGCGAAGATACTGGTACGCCGGCGTGTAATCGGGCGGTAGAAACTTGATGGTCGCCGAAACCGCGCGCGTCAAGTCGGATCGCCGTCCGTTAGCCATGCGCGCGTAGGCGGTGGCGCGCAGCGTCCAGACCGTGTTGCCTCCCACGCCCAGGCGCTGAAAGCCAGGGCCGCTCAATCCCATCGCGGCCAACTGGCCGACGGAGCGGAACGGCGTGGCGCGGCGCATGGCGACGATGGCCGCCACGGCGCCCGGGTTGATCCCGAGCGCCAGCAACAACGCGGGGTGCGCCGTATTGACATCGAAGCGGTCGTTGGTTCCGTAAACCGAAAAACAGTCCCGCAATCCGCCCCGCGGGACCAGTTGCCCTTGCGGATCGCGGCTGAAGGAGCCGTAGAAGAGTTCCGGCGTCATGCCTGGCACTAATAAAAGTTCCTCAATCTCTTGAAAGGACGCATGCGGCGCCGCAAAAGTCGGACCGCTGCCCGAATTTCCAGCGCCCAGGCCGGGCATTGCGGCCGCTTCCGGCCCTTGCGAACGCCAGGCGATGATGCCTTGCGTGACCCGTTGCGCCTGCTCGGGGATCGCGCCGGCGGCGATCAGGACTCGAACCAAGTCCGCGGGAGCGGCCGTGTTGATGTTCATCTTGGCGGTCTCGGGGATGATTTCGACGTCCGCCGCGCCGGTGGGATAGTTGAAGTGCAACCACGGCATGGGCGGCTGGTAATACCTGGTCCCGCCGAGTTCGGAGCCCCAGAAGATCCAGAGCAGCGCGCGATCAACCGATGCGGTGGCGAGGTAGTAAGCGCGAAGTCCGTCGGAGGCGGTGGAGGCGCGCTCGGTTTCGCCGCGCACGCTTGTGGCGACCGAAAACGCGATAGCGGAAAGCGCAGCGGAAAGCCAAAGCACGGCGAGAAGGGCGCTGCCGCGCGCGGGGCGGTTCAACTGGGCAACCGCTCTTTCACGTACCCAGAGGGCACCCAGGCTCGGAATGGGGTCGGACGCGAGAATGGGGCGCGGCGACGGTTGAGGAAGGAGGACACGCATGGCGGAGGTTCCTATCGCCTGCGGCTGGGAAACCGCTCCCTCACGGTCGCGGCTCGGAATGGGGCCCGTTGCGGGAATGCGGTCGGTCGCGGGAACACCGTGGGTCGGGGGAACCGCGTCGGTCGCGGGAACGGGGCGGGTCGCGAGAACGGGGTCGGTCGCGGGAACACCGTGGGTCGGGGGAACACCGTGGGTCGCGCGAGTGCGGTCGGGCGCGGGAACGGGGTGGGCCGCGCGTGCTGGGTCAGTCGGCATATTGCTCCAGTGGATCGCGGTTCACGTGAATGGGAACCGTAACTGTCAGCAGCGGCAGACCGGCGGGATCGACGCGGAGCGGGGCCATTTCGATGCGCACCGCAGAGGGCAGCAGGGGGCGGCTCCAAGCGGGCCACCATTTTTCGAGAACGGGCGGGGGCAGCGATTCGCGATAGAGAAAGCGGCAGTAGGCCAGCTTGTCGGCGAGCACGAACGATGCCGGCCCGATGGAAACACGCGCAAAATGCGGGGCCGGGCCGCCACCTAATGGATCGGCGGACACGCCCGTACACAAAGCTCCGGCGCTGGCAGGGCCGTTAAAATAACGCTCATTGACGATGAGGCGGACGCCTTCGCCATTGGCGCCGGGAATCACCTGAAATTCCAAGATACGCGGATAGCCGCGCGAGGCTTCCTGAAGCGAATAGCTGGAGACGATGTGGAGCGACTGCGCGTCGCCCGAGAAAAACGAGAACTTCGGGCCATTGGGGGCGCCGCACGGAGCGCCGACGGGGATGGCGTCGGCAATTTCCCGCTGGAGGATGCGCTCCACGCTGACGACGCGACGGCTCATCAGCAAGCGGGAATTACTGCGGTCGAGCGCCGTTAATCCGACGCGGATGGCGAACAGCATCCCGACGATGAGCATGCTGACCAGCGTCACGGAGATGAGCAGCTCGATTAGTGTGACGCCAGAGTCGGCGCGCGGCGTTGCTATTTTCACGCTCATTGCGGTGGGGGAGGAATAGGTCCGCCAGCGAGGTCTTGCGGCAACAGCGCTCCGCGCCGGTAACCATCGAGTGAGTAG
>JBDTAT010000142.1:0-13226 GCA_039924505.1 Bryobacteraceae bacterium | reverse complement strand
CATCCTCCTCATTGGTCCCACCGGCTGCGGCAAGACCTACCTCGCCCAGACTCTTGCCCGGCGCCTCAACGTCCCGTTCGCCGTGGCTGATGCCACCGCGCTGACCGAGGCCGGCTACGTGGGCGAGGACGTCGAAAACATTATCCTGCGGTTGCTCCAGAACGCGGATTGGGATGTCCAGCGTTGCCAGCAGGGCATCATCTACGTCGATGAAATCGACAAAATCGGCCGCAAGGACGAGAACCCGTCCATCACGCGGGATGTTTCCGGTGAGGGAGTCCAGCAGGCGTTGTTGAAGATTCTGGAAGGCACGGTCGCCAACGTCCCGCCGCAAGGTGGCCGCAAGCACCCGCACCAGGAATTCACGCCAGTCGATACCACCAACATTTTGTTCCTGTGCGGCGGCGCGTTTGTCGGTCTTGAAAAGATCATTGCCCGCCGCGTGGGCACCAAGTCGATGGGTTTTACGCCTCCCGACGAGGAAATCCGCCGTCCCGGCGCCAGCCGCCGCGACATCAGCCTGCTGGAGCAAGTCCAGCCCATCGATCTTATCCGCTTCGGTTTCATCCCCGAGTTCATCGGCCGCATGCCCGCCGTTGCCGTGCTCGAAGACTTGGCGCAGGACGCGCTGGTTCAGATCCTGACCAAGCCCAAGAACGCCGTCATCCGCCAGTATCAAAAACTGTTTGAGTTTGAAAATGTTAGACTGAAATTTACCGACGACGCTCTGGAGGCAATTGCGGCCCTCGCGCTGGAGCGCAAGGTGGGCGCCCGGGGTTTGCGGATGATCCTCGAAGATCTGATGCTCGACCTGATGTACTATCTCCCGTCGTATAAGAAGGTGCGCGAGTTCCTCGTCACCAAGGAAATGGTGCTATCGCAGAAGATCAGCATGTCGTTGCTCGAAAAAGCGGGCTAACGCCCGTCGAGGCCGTCTCCGGGCCCCGCTCACGGCCGTGCTTCACGGGATTTCGCGCTCCTCGATCGTCAAGAACAATAATAATTTCTCTACATCGCGCTCAATTCGCTCTCTACACACATGCTTACCTCCAAGGAAAAGTCGGACACCAAACGTCTCCCGATGATGCCCATCCGGGACGTGGTCATCTTTCCCTATATGATGACGCCGTTCGTGGTTGGCCGCGAGTCCAGCGTTCGCGCTCTGGAAGAGGCGCTGGCAGCCGACAAGAAAATCTTTCTGGCCACCCAGCACGACGCCTCGGTGGATGAGCCGCGCCCCGACGAAATTTACGGCGTGGGCACGGTCGCCAACATTGTGCAGAGCCTGAAGCTGCCCGACGGCAACATCAAGGTTCTGGTGGAAGGCATCGAGCGCGGCAAAATCGTCTCGGTCAACGAGGAAGAGGGCTTTTTCCGCGCCATGGTCCGCACGTTCCACTATAAGGTGGAACCCGGCTCGCAGTTGGAGCAGTTGACCGGCCGCGTCACCTCCCTATTCGAGCAATACGTCAAGCTCAGCCAGAACCTGAACTACGAAACCATGATTGCCGCCATCCGCGTCGACGATGCGGGCAAACTGGCCGACACAGTGGGCGCAAACCTCCAGCTCACCATCGAAGAAAAGCAGGAGCTGCTCGAAATTTTCGATCCCATCGACCGGCTGACCCGCGTCGCCGAGATGCTCGACATCGAGATTGAGAAACTCAACGTCGACCGAACCATCCAGGGGCGCGTGAAGCGCCAGATGGAAAAGGCGCAGAAGGAATACTACCTCAACGAGAAGATCAAGGCCATCCAGAAGGAACTGGGCCGCGGCGAAAAGAGCGAGATCGACGAGTTGAAGAAGAAGATCGACATGGCGGGCATGACCAAGGATGCCCATGAAAAGGCGATCGCCGAATTGAAGCGGCTGGAAAACATGCCGCCCATGTCGGCCGAGTCCACCGTTTCGCGCAATTACCTCGACTGGCTGCTGGCGGTGCCATGGAAGAAAAAATCGAAAGAGATCCGCGAGCTGGCATTCGCCCAGGAAGTTTTGGAATCGGATCACTACGGCCTGGAGAAAATCAAGGAGCGCATCATTGAGTTTCTCGCCGTGCGCCGCCTGGTGAAGAATCCGAAGGGTTCCATACTGTGCTTCGTCGGCCCTCCCGGCGTGGGCAAAACGTCGCTCGGCATGTCCATCGCCAAGGCCACCGGCCGGAAATTCGTGCGCCTGTCGCTCGGCGGCGTGCGCGATGAAGCCGAAGTGCGCGGCCATCGCCGCACCTACATCGGCGCGCTGCCCGGCCAGATTATTCAGATGATGAAAAAGGCCGGCACGCGCAATCCGGTTTTCATGCTCGATGAGGTCGACAAGATGTCGACCGATTTCCGCGGCGATCCGTCCTCGGCGCTGCTCGAAGTCCTCGATCCGGAACAGAACTATATGTTCGTCGATCACTACCTGGACGTCGAGTACGATCTCAGTGAAGTGTTCTTTATCGCGACCGCGAACGTGCTGCACACCATTCCGGCGGCGTTGCAGGACCGCATGGAAGTGATCCGGTTGACCGGTTACACGGAGCTCGAAAAACTGGAGATCGCCAAGCGCTTCCTGGTTCCCAAACAGATGATCCAGACGGGTCTGAAGGACACCAATATCCAGTTCACCGATCCGGGGATACAATCGGTGATTCAGTTCTACACGCGCGAGGCCGGCGTCCGCAATCTGGAGCGCGAAATCGGAAACATTTGCCGCAAAGTGACGCGCGTGGTGGTGGACCGGCAGACCGCCGCCCAGGACGGCGTTGCGGTCAAGGACGCCAACGACTTGAACGGCGCGAAAGACGCGAAAGATACGAAAGCCGCGAAAGACGGGAAAGAGGCGAAAGACGGGAAAGACGCCGGGAAGAAGCTGCCGCCGAAGGCCGCGGACGCCGGGCAGCCCGCCATTGTGCGCAGCGAAACCGTGGCGGAATACCTCGGTCCGCAGCGCTTCCGCGATCTCCAGATGGACCGGCAGAACGAGATTGGAGCCACCGTCGGCCTCGCCTGGACCGAAGTGGGCGGTCAGATCCTCACTACCGAAGCCGCCATCATGGAGGGCCGCGGCAAGCTGACCGCCACCGGCAAGCTGGGCGACGTGATGCAGGAATCCGCTCAGGCGGCGATGAGCTATATTCGCTCCCGCGCCCACACCCTCGGGTTGCCGCGCGATTTCTACCGCCATCTCGACATTCATCTGCATGTGCCCGAGGGCGCCATTCCCAAGGACGGGCCCTCGGCCGGTATCACAATCGCCACCAGCATTTGCAGCGCGCTCACCGGCATTCCGGTGCGCTGCGACATCACCATGACCGGTGAAATTACGGTCCGCGGCCGCGTGCTGCCGATCGGCGGGTTGAAAGAGAAACTGCTGGCGGCCCACCGCCACGGGATTTTCGAGGCGATTCTCCCCAAGGACAACGAGAAAGACTTGCCCGACATCCCGGAACATATCCGCAAGGAAATGAAGCTCAATTTCGTAACGTCGATGGACGAAGTGTTGAAGATCGCGCTGGAACGGGCGGTCGAGCCGCTGGCCATCACGCCGGGGCTGACCGCAGCCGACATCATGCGCCCAACGGTCGAGGAAAAGATTACTCACTAGTCCCGCAAAGAGCGCGGCGGTGCCCGTATTTTAGATATGTGGCGCCGCTTCAGCGATCCCCGTCCGTGCCGTTGGCCCTCGCCCGCCGCCGAGCAATTTCGTGAATGCGCAGTTTATAATTAGTGCAGCCAACCCGGCGCAGTTCCCTCCGGAAGCGGAGGGATTGCCTGAAGTGGCGTTTCTCGGACGGAGCAACGTCGGCAAGTCCAGCCTGCTGAATCGACTGGTGGGGCAGGACCGGCTGGCGTATGAGAGCGCTCGTCCCGGCTGTACGCAAACGGTGAATTTCTACCGGGTCGACGAGACGCTGTATCTTGTCGATCTGCCCGGCTACGGGTTCGCGCGAGTCCCCGCCGAAATCAAGAGGCAATGGAAAGGGCTGGTCGAGAGTTATCTGCTCGGCCGCCGGAATCTACGGCTGCTGGTGCTGGTCCTCGATGCGCGGCGTGGCTGGATGGAAGCGGATTTGGAACTAAGGGAGTGGCTTCGGTTCCACCGGCAGCGTTTCATTGTGGTTGCCACCAAGACGGACAAATTGAAGAAACAGCAGGAGCGGCAGCGAAGTGAAGCCGCTTTCCGGGCCGCGAGCCCGGAGGAAGATCCCCTGTTGTTCTCGGCCGTAACTGGCCGGGGAGTGAGGGAAATTTGGCAAGCGATCTCGACAATAAGGACAGCGTAGACATCCAGGCTGGAACGCCGGAAGAGCCGGACGCGTCCGAATCTCAAAACCAGGAAGCGAAGCCCGCAGCCGCTAAAGCTCCCGATCCCAAACCGGCGGACGCAGCGAAGCCCCCCGCCAAAGCATCGGAGCCGAAAAACGCCGATGCGAAGCCTGCCGCGGTAAAGGCGGCAGAGCCGAAAATCCCCGAGCCAGCCAAAACGTCGGGGGAAGCGAGGCCTCCGGCGGAGCCGGCGGCTTCCGATCCCAGGCCACCAGCCGCAAAGGCGCCCGAACCCAAGGTTCTCGACGCCGCCAAGCCGGTGATCGAAGCGAAGCCTCCCGCCAACGCCAAGCCGCCGGCGGAACCCAAGCCCGCCGACGCCAAAGCGCCTGCTGCCGCCAGCCCTCCCGAAGCCAGGCCCGCGGTCGAATCCGCGCCCGCCGGACCCGCACCCGCCGAAGACAAGCCTGCCGACGACAAGGCCGCCGAGTCTGCGTCCACCGATCCGGCACAAACCGAACTCCCCCGCAGGCGCCAATCGGCCGGCGCTCTGGGCCAGAAGAACGGCGTCAGTACGCTCGATCTGGTCGAGTTGAAGGACATGAGCATCCAGCGGCTTAATCAGGTCGCCAAGGACATGGGCGTCACCGGGATGGCCGGCTTGCGCAAGCAGGATTTGATCTTCAGGATTCTCCAGACGCAAGCCGAAAAAAGCGGCCTTATTTTTTCCGAGGGCGTGCTCGAATGCCTGCCCGACGGCTTCGGTTTCTTGCGCGCGCCTGAGTATAACTATCTGCCGGGCCCCGACGACGTGTATGTTTCACCCTCCCAGATCCGCCGCTTCGACCTGCGCACTGGCGACACCGTCTCCGGCCAGATCCGTCCGCCCAAGGAAGGCGAGCGTTACTTTGCTCTCATCAAAGTCGACGCCATCAATTTCGAGCCGCCCGAGGAAGCGCGCAATAAGATTTTCTTCGACAACCTCACCCCGCTCTATCCCGACGAGCGTCTGAAACTCGAAACGGTAAAGGACAACTATTGCGGCCGCATCATGGATCTGCTGACCCCCATCGGCAAGGGCCAGCGCGGTCTCATCGTGGCCGCGCCGCGCACCGGCAAAACCATGCTGCTGCAGTCCATCGCCAACTCCGTCACCACTAACCATCCCGAGGTCACCCTCATCGTTCTCCTGATCGACGAGCGGCCCGAGGAGGTCACCGACATGCAGCGCTCCGTCAAGGGTGAAGTGATCGCCTCCACCTTCGACGAGCCGGCCTCGCGCCACGTCCAGGTGGCCGAAATGGTCATCGAAAAAGCCAAGCGCCTGATCGAGCACCGCAAGGACGTGGTCATCCTGCTCGACTCCATCACGCGCTTGGCGCGCGCCTATAACACCGTGGTCCCGCCGTCCGGCAAGGTGCTCTCGGGTGGCGTCGATTCCAACGCCCTGCAACGCCCCAAGCGCTTCTTCGGCGCCGCCCGCAACATTGAAGAAGGCGGCTCGCTTACCATCATCGCCAGCGCCCTCATCGACACCGGCAGCCGCATGGACGACGTGATTTTCGAGGAGTTCAAGGGCACCGGCAACATGGAAGTCCACCTGGACCGCAAGCTGATGGACAAGCGCGTCTTCCCGGCTATCGACATCACCAAAAGCGGCACCCGCAAAGAAGAACTGCTGCTCCCCAAAGACGAGCTCAACCGCGTCTGGGTGCTGCGCAAAGTCCTGAACCCGCTCTCACCCGTGGAAAGCATGGAGCTGTTGCTCGACAAACTGGGCCGCACCCGCAGCAACGCCGAATTCCTCGGCGCCATGAACGGCTGAGGGACAGTCCAGCATTCGGAAGCCGCTAGGATCGGGGCCATGACATGAGTGAAACTAGGACGATGTACGCTCACCCGCCGGCCTCGACCCGTTTCAACGATCTATCGATCCACGGCTTTCGACGCCTTCACAACGTCCAACTCCCCCTGCGGCCGCTCTGCGTCATGATCGGCGGGAATGGAGCTGGGAAAACATCCGTGCTGGACGTTCTCACGTTGCTGGCAGACTCTGCACGCGGAAGACTCAATTCGTCGATCACCGATTTGTCCGGATTAGCCAGCGTCCTTACCTATGACCGGTCCAAAGATCTACGCCTCGGAATCGCGATGGAAGTTCCCGGTCACAAGCCGCTGCAATATTCACTGCAACTCAGACCGCAAGGTGTCGCATACGTTATTGCGGAAGAGATTCTAAGCCAGCACGTAAGCACGCAACCGCCTCCATTTCTCCGTATCGATTCGCATGGCACGGACATTAAATACTTCCACGGACTTCAGGATATAGTAGTGCGCCCAAATTGGGAGCACAACGCCCTTGAGACCTCTCTTTCGCAGGTTCCGAAGATGTTTAGAGAGCCCGAGGAGTTCCGTAATCGACTCGCATCATCCACCTTCTATCATGTGCTGAATGTCGATCCGCGCTCGCCTGTGCGGCTGCCGCAAACAATGCGGCCGGCGGCATTGCCGGGAAAGAACGGCGAGGAACTGGTCTCTTGCTTGTTTTACCTCCGCGAGGCGGAACGGAACCGGTTCGAAGCTATTGAGGACTCTCTTCGGGCGGCATTTCCAAGGTTCGACCGGCTCGACTTCCCTCCGGTTGCCGCAGGCACGCTCGCGCTCGCATGGCGGGAGGCGGGTTTCTCAAAGCCACTCTACCTGCATCAACTCTCCGAGGGTACCCTGCGCTTCCTTTGGCTTGCGACGCTGCTCCAAAGTCCGGGGCTGACGGCGCTGACACTTTTGGACGAGCCGGAAGTTAGCCTCCACCCAGAGTTGCTAAGGCTTCTGGCCGATCTGTTGCGGGAAGCCTCGACGCGAACGCAGTTAGTCATCGCCACGCACTCGGACCGCTTGATCCGTTTTCTAAAGCCAAGCGAGATTGTCGTGATGAATTCGGACGACGATGGGATGACCAGCCTCGCTTGGGCCGACAGTCTGGATCTGGACGCGTGGCTCGCCGACTACTCACTTGACGAGCTATGGCTGAACGGACGCCTGGGAGCGCGTTCGTGACGATCGCCATTCTTGTGGAGGGCGCAACGGAAAAGGCATTCAAGCCTCACGTAGTCGAGTTTCTCAGGAACCGGCTTGGCGGAAAAATGCCGCGCCTGGATATGTTTCCGTACGATGGCCGGATCCCGAAGCGCGAAAAACTTCGCCGGACCGTCGAAGCTTTGCTTCACCCCGGTAATTCACCGGCGGACGCGGTAATTGCTTTGACCGATGTGTACACGGGAACGCCGGACTTTCGGGACGCAGCCGATGCAAAGAAGCAGATGTCAGCTTGGGTTGGGCCGAATGACCGCTTCTATGCCCACGCGGCGCAGCACGATTTTGAGGCATGGCTGCTGCCGTACTGGAGCGATATTCAAAAACTCGCGGGGCACAGCCGTAAGGCGCCCGCCGGACCACCCGAGACCGTGAATCACAATCGGCCGCCGTCGTTTCACCTTCGCGAAATTTTTCGCGTTGGAACGTGCCGCGATTCCTATTCGAAGTCGCGGGATGCGACCCGAATCCTGCGGGATAAGGACCTGACGGTAGCCGCAGCCGTGTGTCCGGAATTGAAGGCCCTCCTGAATACGATTCTGAAACTCAGCGGTGGCCAGCCCCTATAGGTGCGTAATCGTGAACAAGCCGCAGTAACGCCGAATTCCTCGGCGCCATGAACGGCTGACGCCGCCGCCGACATCGCATTAAACTCTGGGTCGCGGAGATCCGCGCCGCGCCGGCACCCGGCGATCCGTCGAGGCGCCTGGTCAAGCCGGCCAGATGACTTGGCCGAGTGTGTAGGTCCTGTATTCCTTGTATAGGATCATGTGGCTGGGGAACGCCGTAGCCTGCCATCCGGGCAAAGCCTGGGCGGCCGTTCGTAACAGCTCGCGGACGCTCATGTTGTCCCGCGGCACAGTGACGGTCAGGTCCTTGTAGCCGGCGTGCGGCTCCGGCGACTTCCGTTTTGCAGTGTGGTATCGCAGTACATATGGCAGCCCGCCCTGGATGGCCTTCAGCCGTTCCGCCGCGTTTCGTTCACCGGCTTTGATCCCCTCGCACGCCCCGTCCGGGCGGATCGGATACTGGGCGTCGAAGCCGTCAGGCGCCTTGTTGGTCGTCGCGCGTCCCCTGCCTGGATCATGCGGACCAAAACCGTTGCCGTTCCACGCACACTCGCCTTCAGCAGCCGTCCTTATCGGGATGCACCCCGGGATGCACCCCGGGATGCACCCCGGTATGACCATCGCAGAGGACGTGCTTGTTCCGAACCGGTTTTTTGCAAGTAATTGAATTAATGGGAAATTGAGGCGAATTTCGGACGTGACTCGCGACCGGCCAGGTCTTCGATTGCGAAATTCGGTGCAATGGGGCAGCCGCTGGCCGACGCGCGACCTTGTGCGGCGCGCCTGCTGTCCGGCGAAGCGGAACGAAGTGCTTACTGTTTCAGTTCCCCGGCGACTTCGTGCGCCACCCGGCGGGCTTCGTCGATGGCGCCAATTGGGAAGCTGATGGCGCCCACGCGGGGGTGTCCGCCGCCGCCGTAGCGTTCGCAGATGGTCGCCAGGTTGTGGGCCGGCTGCTCCTTCACCCATGGGTTCGAGCCTACCGAGACCTTGGTGCGGAAGCTGGAATTGCTCACCGACACGGTGTACACCGAATCGGGGAAAAGATAGTACGGGATGAACTTGTTATAGCCTTCCAGATCGTAGTCGATCAGATCGAAGTAGACGACGCCGGAATCGTGCGCCGCCTGGCGGCGGATAATGTCGATCGACTGGATGTGGCGTTCATGGAGCGGCGCGTAGACGCCCCGCACTTCCGGGTCGCCGATAATCTTGTCTAGAGGCGTGTGCCGCATCAGCCGGATGATCCGCTGCACCAATTCGGAGCCTTTAGACCCTTCAATCACCAGCGCCAGCTTCATGGCCGGCGCGCGCAACTCCACGGCTTCCTGGGCGTTTTTATATTGCGCGCCATCGATGACATCGGCCCAGCGAACCAGCTCGTCCAGGTCCGGCGCGGCGAAGCCGAAACGCTGGCGCGCGACGGTGGCGATAAATAGCGTGCAGGAACTGAAGCTGGGATCGTACAGCTTGCGGCCGCTCGAATCGCGGCGGAAATGTTCGGCGTCTTCCGGGGTCAGAAACGCGCTCTGGTGATGGTCGAACCACCAGGTGAGACGCGGGTCCGGCGAATATTTGAAATCGACGATGGCGTTGACGTCGCCGTCGAAGTAGCTATCCTCGAAGAGTTGCGACGCCTTATGGGCGAGGCCGGTAAAAGCAAATTCGGCGCCCGGGTGGAATTTCGCCTCCAGGAACCGGCTGAAGAACGCGGCGGAGGCCGCTCCGTCAAAGCAATGGTCGTGATATAGGATTCTAACCCGCATGTGGTTTTCGACAGTTGGAAAACCAACTAGCTTCCCTCATCCGGGGTGGTAATTGCAAGTGGGTTACGGATTCGTGGAATTTACGGACCGGCTGCGGGGCGGTGAATCCGTCAGCCGGCGAACTTATAACCCAGGCCGCGGATGGTGAGGATATATTGCGGATACTTGGGATTTTCTTCGAGCTTCTGGCGCAGCCAAGCCATGTGGACATCGACGGTGCGGGTCGACGGTACGGCTTCGTAGCCCCAGACGCGGGTCAGCAATTCGTCGCGCGAGAGCGTGGCGCCGCGATGCTCCACCAGATAATGCAGCAGTTGAAACTCGCGCGCCGACAAGGTTACAGGCTTACCATCGCGCACTACCTCGGCCCGGCGGAAATCCACGCGAACCGAGCCGAACTGATATCCGGCCGATGGGCGCGAAGTCTCGACGGAAGCGGAGCGGCGCAAGAGCGCCCCGATCCGCGCCAGCAACTCCATCACGTCAAATGGCTTGGTGACGTAATCGTCGGCCCCCAGTTGCAGCCCCACGACTTTGTCCACCACCTGGCCGCGCGCCGTCAGCATCAGGATGGGCGCCGGAACACCGAGCTGCCGCAGTTTGCGGCACACTTCCAATCCGCTCTTGCCGGGCAGCATCACGTCGAGCAGGATCAGATCGAAGGCCTCCTGGCTCGCCCGCGCGAGCCCGGTTTCCCCGTCGCCGCAACTCTCGACGGCGTAGCCCTCGCTCTGCAGGCGGTCGGTAAGAGTCATCACCAGGCCGGCCTCGTCCTCGATTACCAGAATCTTCTGCGGCATCATTTTTTAGAAATGAGATGGCACACGTCGCAATCTTAAAGACGCGCGCCGGCATCAATCGGGTGCAACCGCATCGGATTGAACGGGAATAATCGAGGCCACCGCTTCCGGCTCCGGGGCGATCGGGAGATGCAGAGTGAAGCAGCTGCCCTCGGCCGAGGTGGCGACCGTCACCGCCCCTCCCTGCGCTTCCATGCTGCGCCGCACTAAGCTAAGGCCGAGACCCGCTCCGCGAATTTGCGCGGCCGCCGCATCGCGCCCGCGGTAGAACGGCTCGAAGATGTGGGGCAAGTCGCCCGAGGCAATCCCCGGGCCACGATCCCGCACGCCGATACGGATCTCGGTTCCGCGGCGTGCGGCCGCGACCTCCGCGGCGATGCCGATCCAGAGGCCGCTCCGGCCATACTTCGACGCGTTGCCGATCAGGTTGCGCAGGCAGTCGGTAAGCGCATTGGGATCGGCCATCACGGCCGGCAAGCCGGATGGAACGGACTTCTCAATCCGCCAACCGCCCTCGCGCAGTTCCGGTCCGCAGGCATCGACCGCGCAATCGACGATCTTCGCCACCGCGACAGGTTGCGGGTTGTATTTCACCCGGCCAGTCTGCGCCGCGGCGAACACCAGAATCTGGTCGACCATTTCGGCCAGCCGGCGGCCCTCCTGCCGGATGACGGCGCCGTAACGGCGCACGTGCCGGGCCTCGGCAATCAAGCCGTCGGCCAGGTTGTCTCCGGCCGAGCAGATGACGCTAACCGGGGTGCGCAGCTCGTGCGAAACACCGGCGACAAATTCGATTTGCAACTCGGCCAGCCGCTGCGCGCGCCGCGTGGAGACGACCAGCATCGCGGAGGTCGCGGCCAACACCAGGAGGCTCGCGAAACTGATCGCCAGATTGCGCCGCCGCGCATTGGCAACCGCGGCATCGAGCGAGCCGGAGGCGTGGCGAACCCGCAGTTGCCAGCCGGCGGCATCCACTCTGCCGGGCGGCGGGAAGCCACCCTCGCGCCATCTTCGCGGGCGCACTCCGGGCCGTTCGGCCGGCATACCTTCGGGGCGCGGCGCCATCAGCTCCGGCCGCACGCGCAGCAATCCGGTGGTGGCGTCCGCAATCGCAAAGTAAGAAGCCGGGAGCCTGGAATCCGACGCGTAGATCAAACGCCGCGGGTCGCCGCCATCCACCACCGCGACTTGATAATCGAGACCCGTTGAGCCGGCAAAGTTTCTATCCACCAGCCCGGGGAGCAGCGTCTTCCCGATCCATTCGCGATCCAACTCGGCAATGGCCCAGCCGGTAATCACCGGCCGGCGGAAGAATCCGCCATCACCCGGCCGGGGCGGCCTTGGAGGCGGCGCATCCGGAGACGGGAACCGCCACGTAGGCGCGATCACGGCGGGAATTTCTTCAGCGATGGTGTGCGGCAGCATCCCGGCTCTCGAATGACCGGCCTCGAGGCGCGCCCGTAATTTCGCAAACTTTGGGGGCCAAGAGGCGGGGTCGAATTTCCCGCTGTCGCGATTTAGGCGCTCCAGCGCCAACGTTCCGGCAGGCTCCGTTTGCGCCAGATAGAAATTCCGCACTAGATTCCGGTCCGCGGCGGACGCGCTCCAATCCATCCAGCGCTTGGCGTAATCGGCGGATTGGGTGGCGCCGGACGATTTCCGATCTGGACCGCGCCGGCCTTGCAGCGCCGCGTAAACGTGAGTAATTCCGGAATCGAATTCACGGCTAAAGCCGGATGTTGCCAACCGCAAACTGGCCTGCATCCGCTGCTCCTCGGCCTGGCTGAGCTGGCCGATCCAGCGGTATTGAAGCCACGCAAATCCCACCAGGCACACCGCCAGCACGACGACGACCGCCGCCGACCAGCCCGGCCTGCGTCCGGCATTCATTGTTGACAATTATACGGCTTCTCGACGCGGCTGATTTTCTGGAAATCCTTTTTCAGCTTGCGCAAAACGGAGAGCGTGGCTCCCTTTGCGCCTTTTCCAACTCGCGCAAAACGGAGAGCGTCGCTCCCTATGCGCTCATGCCACATCCAGATTCGCCAGCCGCGTTCGCAACATCGCATGCGCGCGAAACAGCAGCGAGCGCACAGTCTGCGTGGAGCAGTCCATGGCCGCGGCAATCTCCCGATAATCCATTTCCTCATATCGCTGCATCAGGACAGCCTGCCGCTGCCGCTCCGGCAGCGCCGCAATGGCCGACCGGACCGCGTTCAGGCGCGCCTGCCGCACCAGCATCTGATCCGTTCCAGGCTGGCGATCCGGCAGTTGCCGCCGCCACCCGTCCGGCGCGACTTCGTCAAGACTCTCCTGATTGCGCCGCAAGCGCTGGTCGCGGCGCCAGTTTGACGCCAGGTTCGCTGCGATGCGATAGATCCAGGAACTGAATTTCGCCGTCGGCTCATAGCGCAGACGCGAACGGCAGATTCGCAGAAAAACTTCCTGCGTGAGATCCTCGGCGACTGCGTAGTCGCGCACCATCCGGTACAAAAACCGCAGGATTGGAACGCGGTACCGGGCGGTCAGCAGCGCCAGACACCCATCGTCGCCGCGCCGCACACGCAACATCAAGACGGTGTCCGCGCCGCAACTTTGTTCCAGTTCGACGCTCCAGTCCGCTTCCGCGGCCGCGCTCATCTCGAAATTGCTGAAGCGCAGCGCTTGCACGTTACTCGTGGCCATCTGCCTAAGAGAGACGTATCGCGTGCCGGTGTGCGGGTTAAATCCTCGAAAAAGCAATG
>JBDTAT010000141.1:0-10628 GCA_039924505.1 Bryobacteraceae bacterium | reverse complement strand
CGGCAACGTTTTTTCTAGTGACCGGCTATGTCGGAACCGATAGACTCCTGTGGACCGAAGAAGTCGTTGTGCGAATTTTATCCAGCCCCGGCCGCGCGATTCCCGCTTGCGCAAGCTCAGCTTCGGTCGTAGTTCCCAGCAATATTTTACCCCGGCGCGAACTTGCCGTTCAGATGCGTGAGCAAGCTAAAATGCTTTCCGATACGGAACGAGTTCGCTACCTGGCGGCGCTTCGGCGGGAGACCAATTTAGACGATGCGCTGGTGGATCATGAGTTGAACGACTTTATGAATTGGGACGAAGCTCGCTCTCTTGCGGCCATGGGATTCGACATCGGCTCCCATACCGTCGAGCATCGGTTGCTTTCGCGGCTCTCCCAGGACGGGCTACGCACGGAGCTTGTCGACAGCCGTCGACGCCTGGAAACGGAATTGCAGGGCGCTGCGTTTGCCATTGCCTTTCCAAATGGCGGCCGTGACGACTACAACGACGACGTCATCCGCGAATGTGAGCAGGCTGGTTACCGGCTTGGGTTTACCGTCGCCGAGCGCTTCCAAAAGGCTGGTGGATCGCCTTTTCTGATCAGCCGTATTGGAATTGCGGGCCACTCCGATCTTGGCACTTTCGCGCTTTACGCGAGCGGCTTGCGCGACCGGCTAAGGCGAAAATCCGCTTGAATCTTTCCGTCGAGATCATTCGCGCTTCAAACAGCTTTCCGGGCATGGAGGCAGATTGGCGGCGTTTATGGAGCCTCACGCCCAGCCGCGAGATCTTTTATAGCTGGGAATGGGCGGAGGCGTGGTGGAAATCCTATAAGGCAAGCTGCGATCTGTTCGTTCCCGTCGTAAGGCGCGACGGCATGATCATCTCAATCCTGCCTCTGGTCCGGGAAGGCCGCCGGCTTCGGTTCCTAGGCCACAACACCACGGATTACAACACCATCCTGTGCGCCGGCCCCGATACGGCGGCGGCGCTGGAAGCTTCCCTGAATGCTCTCCTCCAGGAAAAGCGCGATTGGGACGAAGCGATATTGGTGAACATATCAGATCGGTCCGCTGCGCTCCCGGCGATAAACGCGCTTCCGCGGAATTTGTCCAGCCGAATGATCGTCGGCCCCACTCTAGAGTGTCCGGCGGTAGTTTTCGGAGAAGCGCAAGTGGAGCAGATTGCAGCGCTCCGGAAGAAAGAGAGTCTCCGGCGGCACCGCAAGAAGCTGGCAAAATTGGGCGATATCACTTTCCGTCATCTGACTTCCCGCGCGGAAATCGGCGGACATTTTCAAGGCTTCATTGATGCGCACCGTGCGCGGCGCGCGCTCGCCGGCGACGCCAGTCTGTTTCATGATAGCCGGTCGGTCGATTTCTATCGGGCACTGATAGACGGGTTCGATCCAGAAACCATCCTGCGTTTTGGCGTGGTCTCGGTCAATGCAAAGGCCGTCGCTTATCACCTTGGCTTTGAACTTGAAGGGAAATTCATTTGGTATAAACCTGCGTTCGACGTTGAACTCTGGGATCTTGGTCCAGGAGAAGTTCTGCTGGATGAACTATTCCGGTATTGCGGGGAAGCGCAATCGACGGAGTTCGATTTCACGCAGGGCGGCGAATCGTTTAAGCTGCGTTTCGCAAACACGATTCGTCTCAACCACAACATACGCTTCTATCCCGCGCACCTGCGAGGGCGATTATTCAAGAGCGTTCAGCAGGTACGCGAGTGGTTACGGTCGCGGCCAAAGCTGGAGGCGCGCGTTCGTGGGTGTTTGGATGCGGGTTCAAACCTCATTCAGAAGGTGCGGCGGCACGGCGCGTCCGGTGCGGCGCGGAAAGTCGCGTTAAAATTGCGCAAGCGGGTTTGGGATCGCCGGGAAACGCTCATTTTCCTTCTTTCGCCGAAGCCTCCCGCTTCTCCGGTGGTCAACGGAATCGAATTGAAAGCCCTCAGTTTTGGCTATATCGCCTCGATGGCGTCCGATTTTTCCGACTATCTATCCCGCGAAAAGCTGATTGGGTTCCGCCAGCGAATGAAATCGTGTCACCGGGGCTATGCCGCTTTTGTGGACGGGAAACTGTGCCACCTGGCTTGGACTCGCTCCTGCACGGAGATTTCAGGAGATGACACGGGCAAGGATCTGAAGCTGCAACTGCCGCGCGCGGGAACGCTTATTTACGACTGCTGGACGCCCCCGCTCCAGCGCGGCAAGGGAATCTATCCGGCTGTCCTGCGGGGGATCGCGGAAATAGAGCGTTCAGCGGGCAATGAGGACATCTGGATTTTTTGCGACGAGTGGAATAAAGCATCGGCAAACGGAATTCGGAAAGCGGGCTTCCATCTCGCGGCTAGGTTGTACAAATGGGTGCTGGCCGGGCGCGTTGTCAAAAAAGGCATCCACAGAGTTTTTCCACATTAGTTCATCGCCGCTAAGGTCGTCGCCGGGCTGTTCGCGTAACGCTGCCGTTGAGCCGGTGGACGGGCGGTGCGCCGGATTGCGGCCATTAGCTCACTCCAGCGGTAGAGTCCTGATTTTGACATCGATACGCTACACTTTATTAAGGATGTATTGAATGAACAATAGCGCTGGATCCGTTCCGGTCTTCGCTCAGTGTGAGAGCGCCGGGTCCAGGCGTCCGCCGGGAATCGCGCCTTGCAGTCCATGATCGTTGCCTAGATGATTCGTCTCTTCCGAGTATTCGTTCCCACCAGTGTGGTGGCGCTGCTGCTGTCCGAAGTTATTCTCATTTATTCCTGTTATATTACTGCGACTTATCTGTTTCTGCTGACGGACGTGGACGCGGCGGTTTTCCTCACAGAAGACGGCGGGTTTATCCGGATTTCGCTGGTCGTGGTGGTGTTGGTCGCCGGCTTCTATCTGAACGATATGTATACGCGCCTCCGCATCCGCTCGCGGATGATGCTGCTGCAGCAGGTGTGCCTGGTACTCGGCGTGGCTTTTCTCTCGCAAGCGCTGCTGAGCTACGCGGACCGCGATTGGATTCTGCCGCACTGGGTGATGATTTACGGCAGTCTATTCGTACTGGTACTGGTACCGGCGTGGCGCATTCTGTTCAGCAGCGCGGTAGTGGCCGCGATGGGGGCGCAAAACGTTCTGTTCCTCGGATCGTCGCCCGTCCTGAGCCGGATCGCCGGCCATCTGACGACCCACCCGGAACTGGGCCAGATACCCATCGGCTATCTCGATGAAGCCTCGGACGACGAAGAAGATTCGATGGGCGAGTTGCCCCGGTTGGGCGGGTTGGAGGACGTAAAGGCGGCCGTTGCCGAGCAAAAACCCGACCGCATCGTCGTCGGAATGACGGAGCGGCGCAACCGCCTGCCGGTGCAGCAACTGCTGGATCTTCTCTTCGCCGGCATCACGGTGGAGGAAGGCGCCGCCACCTATGAAGCGACCTTCGGCCGGGTTTGCGCGCGCGAGCTGCGCCCGTCTCAACTGATCTTTACCGGCGCCCTCGGGCCGCACCAGGGTAGCGTGGCGCTACAGTCTCTCTATTCGCCCCTGATTGCGCTGGTGGGTGCGGTGATCGCGCTGCCGGTCATGGGGGTGGTAGCCGTCCTGGTAAAGCTGTCCTCGCCCGGTTCCATTCTGTTGCGGCAGAGGCGCGTGGGTCTGCGCGGCGCGGAGTTTACCGTATTCAAGTTCCGTTCCATGTATGAGAATGCCGAGGCCGGCACCGGCGCCGTATGGGCGACGCGCGACGACCCGCGCATTACGCCCATCGGACGCTGGCTGCGCAAGCTGCGTCTGGATGAGCTGCCGCAATTGTTCAATGTGATTCGCGGCGAAATGTCCCTCGTCGGCCCGCGCCCGGAGCGGCCCGAGTTCGTCAGGATTCTATCCGAGCAGATCCCCTACTACCGCCAGCGCCATAGCGTGAAACCGGGCATCACCGGCTGGGCGCAGATCAACCACAAGTACGGCGATACGATTGAGGACACCAACATCAAGCTGGAGTACGATTTGTACTACATCAAGAATCTATCGCCGTCGCTCGACGTCTATATCGCGTTTCACACCTTCAAGGTGATGGTGCTGTCGCGCGGAGCGCAGTGATCGCGCCGTATCTGCACATCGAAATTGACCGGCGCCGCGCGCGTTCCGTACAATGGGAATGTACGGGCCGTTCGCGAGGAAGCGGGAGTAACTCAATGGTAGAGTCACAGCCTTCCAAGCTGTTGGTTGCGAGTTCGATTCTCGTCTCCCGCTCCAATTAGAAGCTGGCGTAGCTCAGTTGGTAGAGCATCTGATTTGTAATCAGAGGGTCGTGGGTTCAAGCCCCTCCGCCAGCTCCACACTCTAATGCCGTGCTCCTTCAGCGCGCGGCAATGCCTTGGATGCTAACCGGGAGTCCGGTAACCGAGGCAACTTGGCTCAGCGCGCCGTTCTGCACGCGATAGCCCTTCAACTCTCCGTTGCTGGTACTGATGACGTATAGGAAGCCTCCGCCACCGGTGAGCGTCAGATCGGTCGGCACAGTCCCCGCTCCCGTATTCGCGGCGACGGCCGAAAGCACGTGCAGCATGCCATCGGAAGACACGGAAAGCGAGGAGATGGTGTGGTTCGCCGAGTTGCTGGCAAACGCCAGCTCGCCGCTGTGACTGGTCACGATCCAGCACGCCGCGGCGCCCATATCCGGAAGCGACTTCGTAATCGTCTGCAGCGTGGGATTGTTTTCCACGCTGTGAATGCTATACGACGAGAACGTGGAAGCGGCCGCCTCCGACACAACCAATGTTCCATCCGCTCCGAAGGCGAAACCAAAGGGCACGCCGCCGTCCGAGGCAACGCTTGAGCCATTGGCCATATGGCCGCTGTCGTCAAGCGGGAATAAATCGATCTTGTTGGTGTTCTTCTCCGTCACCACCAGCACCTCGTCGTTTCGACTCACGCCTACTTGGGCCGGGGCGGAATTTGCCCCACCCGGTAAAACGCGGGCTGAATTGGCAATCATCTGCAACTCGCCGTGCAGGCCGATCCGGAACGCCGTGACGTTGGGGGTTCCGCCGGCATTCAGAACGTAGGCGACGTCTCCGTCCACGGCGACGCTCACCGGTTTCGTTCCGCCGGACCAAGCTTTGCTCACGAATTGCAGGCCGCTGTCCGTCACCGCCAGCGCGGAGATCTCATTGCTGCCCGCATCCACCGCCAGCAAAAGGCGTCCATCGCCATTGAGCGTTAGCGCTCCCTGCGATCCAAGCGGGTCGCCGGTTCCTCCGCTACCCAATCCCTGCGTGGGGACTTCCTGGGCCTTGGTCAACGTGCCATCGGCGTTGCGGCGGAACACCAGAACGGTGTTTCCCGCGGCCGCGTTGGTCATGACGTACAAGAAGCTGCCATTATCCGGCTCGTCTTCGTCCGCCATCGCTCGAAACGGTTGGGCCAGCAGCAGCATGGACGCGCTGACCGAGGCCAATCCGAGCATTCGTTGCATTCTCTTACAGGACATCTTTTTCCTCTTTCTTCCGCTCGACCCATATTTCGGGTTCAGTGACGAACCGCGCGCCTGGGCCTTGGGACACGCGGAAGCCGCACTCGCCGCCGCGGTCTTCTGTTTACCGGACCGGCGATCTGCGTTAGGAATGTCGGCAGCCGCTCCTAAATCCCCCTCCGCAAAGGGGGATTTTTCAGTTTTCCGCGACAATAGAGTAGAGCGCACAGGGCGCGGCGGCCCTCTTCAGTCGGGACCGGAAAGACGCTGCCGCCGCGCTCCGTTGTGCGCGAGTTTCCAGTAGAGCGCACAGGGCGCGGCGGCCCCCTTCAGTCGGGGCCGGAAAAATGCTGCCGCCGCGCTCCGTTGTGCGCGAGTTTCTAGAGAATAGAGCAGGAATGCCAAGCGACATTACGATGCCCCCGGGTCCGGTCGCTTCAAACACTCTGGACTGCGACAAATCGCTGGCCGATGCCGTCCGCCGCAAGGATCGGAAGGCCACCGCGGAATTCGTCCAGCGGCATGCCGATGCGATCTACTCCTACATTCTCATCCGCGTCCGCCCGAATGCGGCCGATGCCGACGATCTATCGCAAGATGTCTTTCTTGCGGCGTGGCAATGCATCGGAGACTATAAGGGAACCTCGCCGCTGAGGGCGTGGCTCTTCGGAATCGCGCGTCATAAAGTGGAGGACTATTACCGGGCGAGGCTGCGCGTATCGGATCTCGACGAAGCCGGCGCCATCGCCGCCATCGAGGCGCCGCTTGATTCCGCGCTCGACGAGCGCCGCACGCGCCAGCGTACCGTCGCGGCGCTGGACCGTCTGCGGGAAGATTACCGGCTATTGCTGAAGTGGCGGTACTGGGATCAAAAGCGCACGGCCGAGATCGCCTCAGCGCTGGGCCGCACCGAAAAAGCGGTGGAGCGGATGCTCGCGCGCGCCCGCGAACACTTCCGGCGGGAATGGGAGGCACACTCGTGAGCGACCAGATGGGACTTGAATTATTGATCGCGTCGGGCGCCGAATTGCCGGAAGCCGGCGCCGTGCGCGCCTCCTCGCGGCTGAAGTCGCGGATTTATTCACGCCTGGTCCAGGAACAGGCGGCGGACGGCCCGCTTCTGAGTTTGTCGAAGACGAAAGCCGCGGGCCGCGCCTTGTGCGTTTTCGAGAATCTCGTGCAAATCGCTCCCGTGGGCGAGACCGCCGGACGTGCGAACTACTGTCGCGTCTGCCATGCCCGCGTGGCGGGGGAGCGAATCGAATCCGCTCCCATCTACTGGCCGCACTGCCCCTACGTATTATTCCAAAATCGCTAGAAGCGCAAAGGGTGCGGCGCGCACTTGCCGGACGTGAAAGGAACAGCTTCGCGCCGCGCTCCGTTTTGCGCGAGTCTTCAGAAGTATTTCACCAGCCCAAACAGGTTCTGGAAATTTGCCAGCCGTCTGGACCCGGCGGGATCGAGCGCCGCGCTGAACGGATTCCGGGTCATGGTCTCGCTGAAGCTATACCGGAATCCCCACCCGCGCCGCCAAAGCAGGTCGATCCCGACAGCGACTCGGAGCGGCACTTTCACCGCGCCGGTCTGTGGCGGCACAGGACTGAGCATTCCGCGAACCGGACCCGCTGAGGTGCTACCGATCCGGACCGCGCCGGTCCCAGCGGAAAGATAGGGACGAATCCGGCTGCGCCGCGAACGAAAGTAAAGCAGCAAATCGGCGATGGCGCCGTTCTCCGAGCTGCGCCGGTCCTGTTCCAGGCTGGACGGGCCCTGGATTTCGGCGATCGCAAGACGGTTTTGATTCCACACGTAATTGCCTTGGATGCTGAACCAGTCGTTGAGATGAACGCCGCCCGCGAGATTCACGGCCGGACCGTTTTCCGGCTTGTAGAGCGAAACCGCGTTGATCGAATCGAGCCGCGTCGCGGCATCCGCGGACAACGTTGAAGGCCCGCCCAGCGCCGCGAAAAAGTACCGCTGCGCCCGGCAAGCCGGACTCAGCAACACGAGAAAGACACCGAGCACAAACTGCCCGCGCCTGCAACTAAGCGAACGCGCGCCCAGCCAAACAGGACGGCGGACAACGGCATTGGCAACGCTTTTCTCAACCCGCATGGAGGATTCCGTCCCGGTCAGGCCGCAATGCCGGACTCGACCAGCATAGCGCGGCAACTCCGGGCGCCGGCGCCACCGGGCGAGCTAACCCGCCTCAATTTCGTTTTTACTTGGCCGCGGAAATTCGCGTCACCTGGATCGTTTTGGTCTTCGCGTCAAGCGTGCCGGTGACCGTTACTTTCTTCGCGGTGAATTGCGCGGGTGTAGACTGGTCGCTCAACAAATACGCGGTCTTGCCGTCGTAGAGCACGTATTTCCCGCCCATGTTCTTGATGCATTCGGACACGCACTGCGCGTCCGGCCCCATGTTCATTTCCTTATGGTCGGCCTTGTCGCACATATTATCGGTGATGACTCCGGTAAAAGTCCGTTGACCGGCAGCCGCAAACATCGAAACTACAACCAGGAGAGCAAGCGGGACGCGTTTGTACATAGAGCCTCTGGCATCAGTGTACACCGGACCGCCGACGTCCTACTTGCCACCCGCGCAACAGACTTGCCGACCGCACTCGGCGGCTGGTGCGCTTAGCGATTCGCTTAGGACTCCCCACCAGCTTGCGGGATCGAAGCAATGCCTCCGATCCGGTTTGCTCCTGAATTTTAACCCCGCGCCGAAGAGGCCGGAGGCGCGCAGTGTGTGCCGCTGCTTGCAGACGTCGTCCGGGGCAGGAAGTATTTCACGCCGCGCTCCGTTTTGCGCGGTTTTCCGATAACTCCGTCGAAGGATTCTCGGTCCACAATGCTGGACACCCTTCCGTTTCGCCTTGCAGCGAACTTTTGGTGACAGTACAATCGATTCGATAGTTCGCGTATTCGCTGGGTGAACGAACGCGAAAAATGGGGTGAAGCATGCTGACACGTCCGCAACTCAAAATCCCGGTTGGATTGCTTGCCGCAACGGCATTTTGGCTGATGTCACCGGGTCCGGTGCCCGGTCAGGTCGTCACGGCCACGTTTTATGGAATCGTGACCGACTCAACCGGGGCAGTCGTGCCCGGCGCCGCCGTTAGCCTGACCAATAGCCAGACTGCCGCTGTCTCAAAGAAGGCGTCCGATGCATCGGGGGAATTCCTTTTCGATTTTCTGGCGACCGGCACGTACACGTTGCGGATTGAGGCTCAGGGATTCAAGACGCAGGAAATCAGCGGGATTGCGCTGTCGGCGGGCCAACAAGTCCGCCAGACCTACATGCTGGCTCTGGGCTCGGTTAGCGAATCGGTCAAGGTCGAAGGGACCGCGCCTCTACTGAACGCGGTTTCGGCGGAACAACAGCAATCGATCGACGGTTCCGAGGTCGGGCAGCTTCCCCTGCAGCGCCGCAATGTTTCCAACATGCTTCCGATCGGAACCGGGATGAGCAACGCCGGCGGAGCGGTCCGGATGAACGGGGTCGGCAGAAACGGAACGGCGTATTCGGTGGATGGAACCAACGCCAGCGGTAATTCCGAACAACGCAGCGCCTCCACCTACGGCGCCTCGGACTACATCGATATTATGAGTATCGAAGGCATCGCCGAGGTTCAAACGATCAAAGGCGTTGTGCCGGCCGAATACGGCGACGCCCTGGGCGGACACGTCAATCTGATCACGAAGTCGGGAACGAACCAGTGGCACGGCAGCCTGTTCGAGAATTTTCAATCGGAAAGACTGAATGCGCGCAACCAGTTGCTGAGCGGCAAAGCCCCCTTGACCTTTAATGAATTTGGCGGCTCCTTCGGCGGGCCGATTCGCAAGAACCGGATTTTTTTCTTCGCCGACTACGAAGGGTACCGGGAGGCGGCCTTTGCCGTGGTTCAAGCGACGGTGCCGACGCAGCTTGTGCGAAACCAGCTTCTGGCCGCGGTGCCATCGTACAACATCGCTCTCGACATCGTTCCGCTTCCCAATCGGCCGACTGCCGCGAACGCGACAACCGGAACGTACCTGGCGCCCCGAACCGGCCGGCATACCGACAATCACGTCGATCTGAAGGGCGACATCATGCTTACGGACACCAGCCGGCTGTCGCTGACCTACAGTCGGGGGCGTCCGTTTCAACTTGTCCCCGCGATTTTCGATAACGGCGCCGGCGACCGCGAATTCTTCAACACGCTGGAGCGCGGAGCCGCCAGTTTTACCACCGGCGGTGCGGCGTGGACCTCGGAATCGCGTGTCGGCTACAGTCTGGACGATCTGCAGCGGACGGACGCTTTCTTCAGCCTGCTCAATCCCAACAATGCGAAGGAGCAATTTCCGTTCGGGGAGCGCATTCCCGGAATAACCACCTCGCTCGGATGGAGCACCGCGTCCACCGAATTATGGGACGTTGAGGGTCCCACGTGGAGTATCGATCAGAAGTTCTCGAAGCAACTCGGCAAGCATTCGCTGAAATTCGGCGCCGACTATCTAAGACAATGTTGCTACCGCACAAATCCTCAAAATCCGATATTTCAGTACAACACCCTGCAAGAGCTGCTAAGCAACACTCCCAGCACCATCAGCGTTTCGTTCGGAAATGGCCAGTATACGGCGAACATGTTCGAGTTTGGCGTCTTTGCACAAGACGACTACCGCATTGCCAAAAATCTGGTGCTCAACATCGGCGTCCGTTACGACTACTATTCCAATCTGGTGGCGCGCCCGAACTCGAACGGGGGGCAGGGAACCGGCTTTTACAATCCGGACGGACTGCTCGACCATGCCTTTGACGTCGGTCCGATCCGCAACGTTAACGATCCGTACAACGCGGACGCCGGCGTCAATCTGGGACCCCGATTCGGCTTCAGCTACAGTCCGGGCTCGAGCGGCAAGACGGTAGTTCGCGGCGGATTCGGAATTCTGTTCAGCTCCCAGCAGCCCGGCGCCATGCGGCAGTCGGTGCAAAGCGCGCCGAACGTGCCCTTCCGCTCGGCTCTGTCGCAACAGGATATCCTGAGCCTCGGTCTGAAATGGCCGTTGTACAACGACGACTTCCGCCAGGTCGTCGCTGCGCGCAACGTCACCAATGGCATTACTAACGTGTTCTCCGTCTTCGATCCGAATATTCAGAACCCGTACACGATGCAGTACTCTTTGGGTATCGAGAGAGAATTG
>JBDTAT010000140.1:0-3194 GCA_039924505.1 Bryobacteraceae bacterium | reverse complement strand
TTTTGGCGGAACGTTCACCTTCTCCGGCGGCCAGGCGCCCGTGCTCGACGCCAACAATCAGCCGGTCTTGGGCGAGACGGCGCAGATCAGCTCGCTTGAAAGTTACCGGCGCACGCTGCTGTTCCAGCAACTCGGCTACCCGATGGCGCAGATCAGGCTGCTCGGCAGCGGCCCGAGCCAGTTCAGCATCTCGGGCGGGAATCCTACCGCCGCCGTCAATCAGACCGACATCGGCCTGTTCATTGGAGACGACTGGCGGGCGCGCAAGAACCTCACGTTGAGTTACGGTTTGCGTTATGAAACCCAGACCAATATTCACGACTGGCGCGATTGGGCGCCGCGGTTCGGCCTTGCCTGGGCGCCGTCCAGCCGCAAATCCGCGCGGTCGCTCACCGTGATTCGAGCCGGCTTCGGCATCTTCTACGACCGCTTTAGCGAAGGCCTGGTGCTGGAATCGCTGCGCTTCAACGGTGTGCTGCAGCAACAGTTCCTGGTTCCCGATCCGAGCTTCTATCCGAATATTCCGAGCGCCGCAACGCTCGAGGGCCAACGCGTGCCTTCCACCATCCACACGCTGGACAGCGGCTTGCGGGCGCCGTACGTGATGCAATCGGCCGTCGGTATTGAGCGTCAGTTGCCGTTCCATACCACGGTGGCGGTGAACTACACCAACTCTCACGGCCTCCATGAATTGCTTTCGCGCAACATAAATGCGGCGCTCCCCGGCGCGGCGGTGCTGCCATTTGGCGACGCCGGCTCCATTTATCAATACGAATCGGCCGGCCTCTACAATCAGAACCAAGTGATCTTCAATGTGAACTCGCGGATCAACTCAAAAATCAGCGTCTTTGGCGGCTACGTGCTGAATCGCGCCAATAGCAACACGGACGGCCCCGGCACGTTTCCAGCGAATCAATACAATCTGGCCGGCGAGTATGGCCGGTCGTCGCTCGACCGCCAGAACCGCCTGTTCATGAGCGGTTCGTTCATCACCAGATGGAATGTCCGCCTCAGCCCGTTCATCATTGCCAACTCCGGGTCGCCCTTCAACATCACTACCGGACGCTACGATACGGGCGATTCGCTCTACACGGACCGGCCGGCATTCGCCACCGATCTAACAAAACCGGGCGTCGTCGTCACGCGCTTCGGCGCTTTCGATACGCTTCCGACGGCCGGTGAAACGATCATTCCCCGGAATTACGGCAACGGCCCCGCGTATGTTTCCATCAATATGCGGGTCAGCAAAACATTCGGATTCGGCCCCAGCCGTGAGAGCGCCGCGATGAATCCAGCCCTCGCCGGCGGAGACTCGCACCAACGCAGCGGTTTTGGCGGCGGCGGTTATGGCGGCAGCCGCGGGGGCGGGGGAGGAGGAGGCCACGAACGTCATGGAGGCGGCGGTGGGGGCGGCGGCGATGCAACCACCAACAAGCGGTTCAACCTGATCGTCTCCGTCCAGGCGCGCAATTTGTTCAACCACGACAATCTTGGCCCTTACATCGGAAATCTGACGTCGCCGCTCTTCGGACAAGCGAACAGCCTCGCCGGCGGCTTCCGCGACTCTTCCGCCAACAACCGCCGCCTAGAGTTGAGTCTGCGCCTGAGTTTCTAGGTCTTGGAGGCTCGGAAGGCTCATTCTGAGCGATCAGGACGGGCCCGGAAACAAGCTGGCGCGGCGTTGCGACTTAAACTATTACTTTGCCGTTTGGCAACGCAGCCGTTTTCCTTCGCGCGGAATGACAAATGGGGAAGCACGCGCGGGGTAACCTGCCGGTCGATTATTTAATCGATTCGATAATCTGGATGTCCTGCTTGAGCAGACCATTGATCATTTCATTGAGAGGTATGCCCTTACGGGCTGCCTGTTCCGCCAGATAGCTCTGCACGTCGGCGTCAAGATAGATAGGCAGCCGCAGTGCATCGTCTGGCCGAAAAAACTTGCCTCGCTCACCTTTCGTAAAATCATCGCGCCATACCAGCGCCGATTTCCTTTGTCCCCGGACCACGCTGTAGGCCGGCAAGCCATACAGTCCGAGACAAGCCAGAACGAGCCCGCGCACTCCGAAGCCACCAGCCAGATCCGCCATCGGGTGCTCCTTGCACCAACAAAGCGGCCGAGCATTGAAACCCCGTATAGCACGTGATATAGTTCCTGAAACAATTAGAGGAGGGGTTTCCATGCGCCAGTTTGCCCGGTGCTACGCGATTCTTATTACAGCAGGATGGGTTTTCGCCCAAGTCGGGGGCACCGGTTCGATCGGAGGCACGGTCACCGATCCGTCGGGAGCGAGTGTGTCGAATGCCACAGTCACGGCAACCAATGTCGCGACCGGAGTCCAGACCACCCACGGGACCAACGACGCCGGTCTTTTCGTGCTTTCGTTGCTGCCGGCGGGGGTATACCGGGTGACGGTCAAAGCCACCGGATTTCAGACGCTCAGTCAGGAGAACGTGGCCGTGGATGCGCTGGCAACGGTGGCGTTGAGTCTCCGGCTGCAGGTCGGAGAGGCCAGCCAATCGGTGACGGTGAATGCCGAGCCGTCGATGCTGAAGACGGACGATGCCGCGCTCGGCTCCTCCATGGAGAATCAGGTGTACGACGCGCTTCCTCTGGCGATGAACGGGTCTGCCCGGGATCCTTCCGCATTCGCAGGGCTCGCGATCGGCGTCAACACTTATAGCACTCAAGCCGCGGGCCCCTCCTTCGGCTCATTCAACGGCGGCCAGACCTATCAAAACGAGGTCTACATCGAAGGTCTCCCCTTGACCAGCGCCGGGACGGAGAGCGATACGCGCAATCTGGCGTTTGGGATTTCCGTGGAGGCGGTGGAACAGTTCCAGGTTGAGACCACCGGCGCCAAGTCCATGTATGAAGGGCAGGGCGTGGAGAATTACGTTTTGAAGTCGGGAACCAACCAGTTCCATGGCGGCGTTTACGAATATTTCCGCAATACCGACTTCGATGCCAGAGGTTTTTTCGCCGTGACCACGCCGGTAGAGCATCAGAACGAATTCGGCGCCTCGATTGGCGGCCCCATCGTCAAGAACAAACTATTTTTCTTCGGCAACTACGATGGATACCGCTTCGACTCGGCTACCCCACCGGGATACCAATTGATACCCACGATTGCCGAGCGAGGGGGCGATTTCAGCGCCTTCCCGCAGATAATTTACGATCCCACCAGCGCGAC
>JBDTAT010000139.1:0-3259 GCA_039924505.1 Bryobacteraceae bacterium | reverse complement strand
TTCACCGCGCGCGAATTCGCGGCGCCGGCGCCCCATCGCTCGATGGCGCACTCCTCACGGAAGCCGAGACTGGTGTACAGCGGCCAGCCCATTTCGCTCGCGTCGAGACCGATAACCGGAATCCGGCGCTGCCGCGAAAATTCGAGCGCATATTCGACCAGCAGACGCGCCAGTCCGAGGCGCCGGAACCGGTCGCGCGTGAGGACCATACCGATCCAGGCCAGCGCGCGGCCGTAACAAACGACCGTCGCGGTCGCCGCCAGCGAGCCTTCGCGGTCGATGGCGAAACAACCGTCGGGCGCGAGCGCCAGTACGCGGCGCCAGTCGGCCTCCGTCTGGTTCCACCCGGCTTCTTGCGAGAGTTTCAGCGCCGCGTTTACGTCGAGCTCCGTCAACAAGCGAATCATCGCGGGGTTCCAAGCAGAGGCGAGAGAATTTTCATGACGTTTTGAGCAACGATGCGGTTGCCCTCGGCGGTGGGGTGAAGGCCATCGCGCTGCATCAGATTCGGATGGGCGCCAACGCCTGCGAGCAGAAACGGAATCAGCGGCAATTTGTATTTCGCGGCGAGGTCTTTGTAGAGTTGCTCAAACGGCCGGATGTAATCCGATCCGTAGTTCGGCGGCAGGGTCATGCCGGCCAAGACCACTCGCGCGCCGGCATTGCGCAGCGCAACGATTATTCGATCCAGGTTCTCGCGCGGCGTCGACAGCGGAAGTCCGCGCAGGCCGTCGTTGCCGCCGAATTCGAGAATCACGATGTGCGGATGGAACGCGAGCACTTCGGCGGTGCGCGCCAGGCCATCGGTGGTCGTATCGCCGCTAACGCCGGCGTTGACCACCCGCCAGGCGAGACCGCGTATGTCGATTTCCTTCTGCAGGAAATCCGGATAGCTTTTACCCGGATCGGCGCCGAAGCCCGCGGTGAGGCTGTCGCCGAAGGCCGCGATCACCGGGCGTGAATCGGCCACGGCCGGCCGATGCGCCGGCGCCGGATTCGACTCGGCAGCCGGCGGGGTTGACGAAGGGCCGCCGCATCCTGCGAGGAGAAGGGAGATCGGAACGAAGATCGGAACCGGGAGTTTCTTCACTCAATGCCATAATAAAGGATGCCGCCCGCCGATTCCCACGTAACGCCGATGATCCACGTTTCCGGTCTCACGAAAACGATCGCCACCGCGTCGCATCGCGTCGAGATTTTGCGCGGCATCGACCTGGATATTCCCAAGGGACAGTTCGCCGCCATCATGGGGCCGTCGGGCAGCGGGAAGAGCACGTTGCTGGGCTTGCTTGCAGGCCTCGATACGCCGACGACTGGAAGCATTGCGCTCGACGGCGAGGAGATCGCCGGCCTCGATGAAGACCGCATGGCGCTGCTGCGCGGGCGCAAGATCGGTTTCGTATTTCAGTCGTACCAATTGATTCCGACGCTGACGGCGGAGGAGAACGTGTTATTGCCGTTCGATCTGGCGGGCACGGCGGGCGACGGCCGGGCGCGGGCGCGCGAGTTGCTCGAGCAAGTCGGCCTGGCGGACCGGCGCGACCATTATCCGGTGCAACTTTCCGGAGGCGAGCAGCAGCGCGTGGCGCTGGCGCGGGCGTTTCTATTGCGCCCGCCGATTCTGCTGGCCGACGAGCCGACCGGCAATCTCGATAGCCAGAATGGCCGCCACATTCTGGACCTGTTGACCGCGCTGAACCAGCGCGAAGGGGCGACGCTGGTGCTGGTGACCCACGATCGGGACCTGGCCGCGCGCGCCGACCGGTGGGTGACGATGAAGGATGGGCTGATCGAGAAGGACGAGTAGCCACGTGCAAGCGCTATTGAGAATCGCGTGGCGCGAGGGGCGCGCTTCGATGACGAAATTTCTGTTCGTCGTCTTCGCCGTGGCCGTGGGCGTGGGGTCGCTGGCGGGGGTGCGCGGATTCAGCCGCGCGTTTCATCGCATGTTGGTGAGCGAAGCGCGGACACTGATGGCGGCGGATCTTTCGGCGCGCGCGTTCGGACTGCCGTCGCCGCAGCAAATCGCGGTGATGAACGCGCTCGATCGGCGCGGCGTGCGCCGAACCTGGGTGACCGAAACCTTGTCGATGGCATCGGCCGGAGAAGGCAAAACGCCGGTGCTGGTTTCGGTGAAGGCGGTCGATCCGCAAGTTTATCCATTTTATGGCGCGATCCGGCTGGACCCTCCGGGTGAGCTTCGAGATCGATTGACGGGCGATTCGGTGGCTGTGTCCGACGACCTGTTGCTGCGCATGAAACTGCGCGTGGGCGATTCGCTGCGGCTGGGCGGACAGGCATTCCGCATCGCCGGCGTGGTCGCACTGGAGCCGGACCGGATGGCCGGCAGCTTGAACGTCGGCCCGCGCGTTTTAATGACGCGCGCAGGTTTGGCGCGGACCGGATTGATTCAGCCCGGCAGCCGCGCAGCCGAGCGGTTTCTGTTCCGTCTGCCGGTGGGCGGAATGGGAATCGCGGAGGCGCGCGAGGAGCTGAAGCAGGCGTTTCCGGAAGCGTTGATCGTCGATTACCGGCAGACGCACCCGATTATCACGCAAGGTCTGAACCGGGCGACAACGTTTCTGAGCTTGATCAGTCTGATTACGCTGATTGTCGGGGCGTTGGGCGTCGCGACCACAATACACGCCCACCTGCAACAGCGTCTGGATTCGATCGCGGTGATGAAATGCCTGGGGGCGCGATCGTCGCAGATTCTGCAAATTTACGTGGCGCAAACCCTGGCGCTGGGACTAGCGGGCGGGGTGCTGGGAGTGGCGTTCGGGATCGGGCTGCAAGCCGCGTTTCCGGTGTTTTTGCGGCGCTATTTTCAGATTGAGCCGGCGTTTGGGTGGGACCCGATTCCGGCGCTCGAGGCGTTGGGCGTCGGCGTGCTGACCACGCTGCTGTTCACGGTGCCTCCGCTGCTGAGCATCCGGCGCATCCGTCCGAGTCTGATTTTCCGGCGCGATGTGACGGAGCCAACCGGAAGCTGGCGTGAACGCTTGGCGGAGGCGCGGCCGGCGCTGTTTGCGGGGGCGGTGTTGCTGGCGGCGATGGGCGGAATCGCAGCCGCGCTGGTGTCCGGATCATGGAAAGACGCCCTGCGAACCGGCGGTTATTTTGTGGGTGGATTGCTAGTGGGAATCGCTGCGCTCTCCGGCATTGCGTGGCTGCTGCTGCGCGGATTAAAGGAATTCAGCCGGCGCCGGCCGCGCACGCTGCCGGCGGCGGTGCGGCATGGCGTGGCGAATCTCTACCG
>JBDTAT010000138.1:0-11570 GCA_039924505.1 Bryobacteraceae bacterium | reverse complement strand
GGCGATGGAACTTCGCTTTCGTGCGCCGGAGACTAGCCGCAATCCGAATCCGGAGATCCCGGATCGTCTGATTGGAGGCCGCCATCGGCGCGACGGCTTGCACAAGGCGTGAAGTGCTTAATAAGCGTGTCGAGCAGTACTCGTGATAGCTGAAGGAGCTTTAAAGCGTTATAGCGAGTCTAGACTGAATTTCGTTTCGAACAGCGTACGCGCCAACCTCGTTCAAAACAATCCGGGCGGCGAGAGTGGCCATTAACACGGCCACGCGATCTTCAAATTGATCCATGGAAATACTGGGGTCGAATTGCCGAAACAGTGCGTGCGCGAGTGACCTGTGGTCGCGAGTAGTAACGTCTCCAAGTTTACGGATGAGAAACTCGATCAGGTAACCCTCGGTCAGATCCCGATAGCCCTCTTTCAACCCCACAACCGGGGTCGCCTGGGCCGCAATTCCTACGGGAACGGGAGAGCCGTTGTACGTGAGAAGAACACCCGCTTTCAACATCGCGCGGGTCACGGCGTTGGCCGCCGCATCCCAATTTGAAAATTCGTATCCAACTGCGACCGCGTCGTGGCTTGCCCGAATAGTGGCTTCACGGGTCAATCTGCAAAGAATCAGGGGTGAATCGTCGGCCGCTGAGAGCAAGCTTTCAATGGCTCCGAACAGGATGTCCCTTGCGCGTTTCTCCGAATATAGGAAATTTCTCCGGAGACAATTGATCATCTCTCCGGATCGCAGTGGTCTCTGAGTTCGAGCGCCCTGCCGCTCCAGTTTGTTTTGCATGCAACTATAGAGGTTCGTGGAAATTGGAGGCACGACAAGTACCAAACGCATCTTCCGTTCACCAGAACCTCTAAGCACTTGATACTCTTACAGTTTATTAGCTCGCGGCTCGATACCTGAAATACATGGTCCTGGTAGTACCCCATATCTTACAGGATCTTCAGGGGGGTGGCGGAACAATTTACCGATCCGAACCTGTGGGCCGGGATGAAACACGAACGCAATAGGGGCTGGACGGCGGAATTGTGCGCTCGCAGCAGGTAAGATTCAGGACAGACTTAAATCCCGCAGTTGAAATATTCTCCGGAGAGTCCAATGAACTTGTAATCTTGAGATATTTTTGAGATACGGAAGACCGTTCAATCGATGTTCCAGCTCACCGGCAGGGTGAAGCCGAAAGAAGTCGCGAACGCGATGTTGTGGAGCAGAGCAAAGGCGGTCGAGACGTTTGGCGGGACACAAGCGCTACGCCCCTCCCGCAAGCTTCGCGAACTAACCCCAACCTCCAGTGAACTAAACCGCTACGCGGTAATCGTCTTCGCCCGAGGCCTTCCTTCCATCTCCGAGGCCGGTTCTTTTTAACGCGGGGAGCGAAGAGCGAAGGAAGGACGCAGAGAGGGTCCTCACGCCAAGCGCCAGGATCGCTAAGAGCACTTGCTGGGGCGAGGCTCCTCAAGAAACACTGGACAAGGTTGGTCCCCAACGACCTATCCAAGTTTTTCCAAGGAGTCCTCCATGACACCCCTTCGCCAACGATTTATCGAGGACATGCATTTGCGCGGCCTCGCATCCGCCACGCAGCGAAGCTACCTCCATTATGTGGCCGACTTCGCCAAATTCCACAACACGAGCCCGGACCGGCTGGACCTGGAAGCCGTCCGCCAATACCAGTTCTACCTAATCCATGAAAAGAAGCTCCCGCCGGAAAGCATCAACACGTTCATTTCCGCCGCATCAACACGTTCATTTCCGCCGTGCAGTTCCTGTATCGGGTGACCCTGGAGATGCCCTGGGGCAAGGAGTCTTTCCCCGCGTTCGCCGCCCCGGAAAACTTCCGGCCGTGCTGAGCCAGGAGGAAGTCCTGCAGTTCTTCGAACACGTCGGTTCCCTGAAGAACCGCGCCGCGCCGATGATCGGCTGCGGCGCCGGCGTGCGCATTTCCGAAGCCGCCGCCATTAAGGCCGGCGACATCGATTCCCAGCGCAAGCTCATCCGCATTGAGCAGGGCAAAGGGAAGAAGGACCGGCACGTGATGTTATCGCCGCGGCTGCTGGCCGTGCCGCGGTGCTACTGGCGGGCGGCGCGTCCCCAGGATTACTTGTTTCCCACTTGGCGCGAGGGCCGGCATCCGACCTCCAGCGCGCTGGCCATCGCCTGCCGCAACGCCGCCAAAAACTCGGGAATCCCCAAACGCATCGCCGCGCACACACTCCGCCACAGCTTCGCCACGCACCTGCTGGAAAACGGCACGGACACGCGCGTGATTCAGGCTTTGCCCGGCCATAGCCGCATTGACACCACCGCCCGCTACACGCAGGTCACCGCGCACCTGGTAGCGGCCACCCCCCAGTCCCCTGGATGCGCTCACGCCTGCGCCGCGGCGCAAAGCTGCGAAGTAAATCCGCAGGCCCGGGCCGGCCATTGAGCCGGCCGGCATTTTTCGACGATTCGGGCAGGCCTTCCGCGCCTCGCGCGCACTCTCGCGCGCTCCCCTGCGTCCGCCCGATCCAGGCCGAACCGGAACACCGCAGCCGCCTCACGTAAGGCCGCCTCACGTAAGGATTGACATTTGCAATATTTCTTATAATCTTATACTGAGAATAGATGAAGAGCGCCAGCCTGGATCGCACACTTTATGTTCCGCTGTACCATCAGCTCTCCGAGATCCTTCTGGAAGAGATCAAATCCGGAAAACTTAAGCCGGACGATCGGCTGCAGTCCGAGGATCGGATGGCGGCAGCCTACGGCGTCAGTATCATCACCGTTCGCCGCACTTTAAGCGACCTGGCTACGGGGGGCTTCATCCGGCGGGAACGGGGCCGTGGCACGTTCGTCTCGCGGCCGGCGATGGATCAGGGACCGCGAGAGTTGACCAGCTTCAGCCAGGAAATGGCCAAACGCGGCGTTCGTTCCAGTTCTGAAATCCTCGAGAAAAAAATCGCCGGTGCGGATGCCGAAATCGCCGCACAATTGCGATTGGAACAGAACGCGCAGGTGTTCGTGCTGCGCCGGCTGAGGTTGGCCGATGGCGAACCGATGGGAATTCAGACGGCGCACATCCCAGTGGAGTTCGCCGAGGGGCTGATGGACCAGGATTTCTCCACTGCGTCGCTATACGAGGTGCTGCAAAAAAAGAACGGCCTGGTTCCCGCTCACGCGCGCGAAGTACATTTCGCCATCGCGATCGGCAGTGAAGACGCCGCCCTTCTAGGCTTGGCTGAAAATTCCCTGGGGCTGGCGGCCAAACGCTGGACCTATCTTTCCAGAAACTCACGCACAACGGAGCGCGGCGGCAGCGTGTTTCCGACTCCGGCTGAGGACGCCGCCGCGCCCGGTGCGATGAGCGGCGGCCGGCCGTTTGAATTTGTCAACTCCGTTATGCGCGGCGATCGCTACCGGATTGTGCTGGACCTGGTAAATAATCAGTCAGGCCGGTAGGCCGCCGGAGATGGAGAGCGCCAGACTAGCGTTGGCGGTGGATCTGGGAGGCACGAAACTTTCCACTGCCGTCATCGATGAAAACGGCGCGATTCACGCCGCGCGCAAGGCGCCGGTTTCAAAGAACGGTGTTGCCGGCGCCATCGAGCAAATCGCAGATGAAGCCGCTCAGGTTGTAAAAGCTTCGGGCCGCTCTTGGGACGGAATTTGTGGAGCGGCCGTGATTGTGCCAGGGGTATTTCGCAAAGCCGATGGCATGGTCTGGGCGCCAAATCTGTGGGGGGATTCCGGCGTTCCGTTCCTCGCCGGATTGCAGGCGCATCTACCCGTTCCCGTGCTGATCGACAGCGATCGCGCCGGCTATGTGCAGGGCGAGCGGTGGCTGGGAATCGCGCGCGGCCTTAGGGACGTGGTATTTCTTTCGGTTGGGACGGGCATCGGCGCGGGAATCGTTTCCGGCGGCAGATTGATTCGGGGGGCCGGCGGGGTGGCGGGCGCGGTCGGTTGGTTCGCGCTGAATCCTCAGTTCGAGCCGATCTATGCCGAACTTGGCTGCTGGGAAGCGGAAGCGGCGGGGCCGGCGGTTGCGCGTCATGCTCAAGATTCTTCCGCGGAGCGCGTGGCCGATGCCGCGCGGCGAGGCGACTCAACGGCCTTGCGCGCCGTCCAAAACGCAGCCGGATACTTGTCCATGGGAATTGCAAACCTGATCAGCGCGCTGAATCCGCAAATGGTGGTGTTGGGAGGAGGATTCATGCAGGCCTCCGATCTTTTGCTGGAACCCATACGGCAGGGAGTGAAGCGCTGGGCGCAGCCACACGCCGCCGCGCAGGCGCGCATCGAGATGACACAACTGGGAGAACAAGCCGGATTGTTCGGCGCCGCCAAACTGGCGTTGTTTCCGGCGGAAGATCGCGATTAGACGAGAACGCGCCATGCCCCCGACATCACGAACCACTCGACCCGTCATCCGCGGCCGCGGCTATGCGGTTTCAACGCGCAAGCCGCAAGCGGCGCAGGTGGCGGAAAACATTCTTCGCGCGGGCGGGAATGCCTTCGATGCGGCCGTCGCCGCGCACGCGGTCCTCGCCGTCACAGATCCCGCGATGACCGGATTCGGTGGAGACGCCCACGCGCTGATCTACGACGCGCAAACCAAGTCGGTGTTGTCCATCAACGCCGCCGGCGCGGCGCCGCAGTTGGCAACTATCGACTGGTATAACCAGTTCGCGGACGGAAAGATTCCGGCGGCCGACGGTTTGCTGTCCGCGTCTTTGCCCGGCGCGTTCGACGCATGTTACCTGATGCTCGACCGTTGGGGCACGATGACCTTCCGCGAGGTTTTGTCGCCGGCCATCGAGCTGGCCATCGACGGATTCGCCGTCAGCGAGTTCCTGGCCGCGTATTTTGCCGAGTACTCCGGCAAGCTGCGGAAATATCCGTCAACCGCGAAAATCTATCTTCCCGATGGCGAGCTTCTCAAGCCCGGAGCAATCCTTCGGAACCCGGACCTTGCCGGCACTCTTACAAAACTGATCGATGCCGAACAACGCGCATCCAGGGAATTCGCGCAAAACGGAGCGCGAGGCGCCCTTTGCGCATCGGAGGAATTCGCGCAAAACGGAGTGCGCCGCGCCCTTTGCGCATCGGAGGAATATGCGCAAAGCGACGCCCGGCGCGCCGGACTACGAGCCGCGCGCGACTGCTTTTACAAGGGCGAAATCGCGCGCACCATTGCGGCTTTTTCCGAAGCGAACGGCGGCTTGTACCGCTACGAAGATTTCGCCGCATACGAGGCGAAAATCGAGCCACCCGTTTTCGTGAACTACCGCGGCTACGACGTTTACAAGAATCCTTCCGCGACGCAGGGGCCAACCGAGCTCATTTTCCTGAACCTGCTGGAATCGCTCGACCTGGCATCCATCGGCCACAACACGCCGGATTATATCCACGCGTCGGTGGAAGCGGCCAAACTCGCCTATGCCGACCGGGAGAAATTTCTCGGCGACGCCGAGTTCATCCAGATTCCGTTTGCCGCTTTACTGTCGAAACAATACGCTCGCGAGCGAGCGGCGCTGATCGACTGGCAGAGGGCTTCCATGGAACTCAGGCCAGGAACGGCCGGGGAGCGCGGAACCGGAAATAAAATCGGGGCCGCGGCGGCCCGCGCGAATTTATCCGGCTCCGCCGACCACCACGGCGATACCAGCTACGTTGCGGTGGTCGACCGGAACCGGAACGCCGTGTCGTTTACCCCCAGCCTGCATTCCGCCTTCGGAACCGGTGTTGCGATCGAAGGGTTGGGCCTGATCCTGAATTGCCGCGGAGATTTGTACGATCTGGATGCCGGCCATCCGAATGCGCTGGTTCCCGGCAAACGTCCGCGCAGTACTTTGACTCCTACCATCGTTTTGAAGAATGGCGCGCCGTTCCTGATCGTAGGCAGTCCGGGCGGCGACGACCAACCCTTGCGGATTGCGCAGACGTTTCTCAATATTGCGGATTTCGGAATGAATATCCAGGACGCCATTGAAGCGCCCCGCTGGAGCACCACCAGCTTTCCCGCCTCCGAGTTTCCGCATACCATGTACCCCGGCCGGATTTCGCTGGAAGACCGGATCCCCGAACCGGTCCGCCTTGCGCTCGAAGCGCGCGGCCACCTGATTGAGGTGCAGGGCCCGTGGACCATGAATGCCAGTTGCGGCATCCTCATCGATCCCGATACAGGCGTATTGAGCGCCGGCGCCGACCCCAGAGGCGACAGCTATGCTCTGGCGTGGTAGCGGGAGGGGCGCCGCCAGTACCCGGCCGTCCACTAACTTTCCTGTATAATACGGACCAATAGTAGCGACGAGGGTGAAGCGCGGGACGATTTTCTGGCAAGAAAATATTTTGCGCTTACGCCGCTGCTTACGGGTTCGTAATAGCAAGAAGCCGGAGGGGGCATGGCGTTCCGTCGTATCCTTCCTGCCGCCGGATTGCTGTGGTCCGTGGCGGCATGCACTTTGCTGGGTCAAAATCCAACGGCCACGCTGGTCGGAAGCGTGCTGGACGCCTCCGGAGCCGCGGTCGCCGGCGCCACGCTCGAAGTTCGCAACACGGCCAGCAACGAGCTGCGCACCATCGCCTCGGATGACAAGGGCGAGTTCACCATTCCCAACCTTCCGGCCGGCGACTACGAAATCACAGTCTCAAAAGTTGGATTCCGCACCGTGCGCCAGACCAACATCGCGCTCGAGATGGAGCAGATGGCGCGCATGGAGTTCCGCCTGGAGCCGGGCGGCGTTTCGCAGACGGTGGTGGTGAGCGCGAGCGCCGCGCCGCTGGTCAACACCGAAAACGGAGCGAAGGGAGAAGTCATGGTCAGCGCGCAGATCGTCGAGATGCCGCTGAATGGGCGCGATTTCGCCGATCTGGCCTACCTGGTGCCGGGGGTCACCCGCAATGCCCAAGGTGGACTGGGTTCGGCATTCGCTATTAACGGCGCCCGCGCCGACAACACCAATTTCATCATCGACGGGTTCAACGACCAGAATCCGCGTGGTGGAAACGCGCAGGCGCGGCCGAATATGGACGCACTGCAGGAATTCAAAATGCAAACTAGTAATTTCTCCGCGGAGTACGGACGCCTGGCCGGCGGAGTGATGAACATGGTTTTGAAGACCGGCGGGAACCAATTTCACGGAGTGCTGTTCGAGTTCGTGCGCAACGATCTGTTCGACACCCGAAACTTTTTCGATGCGGGAAAGTCCGAACTGCGCCAGAACCAGTTCGGCGGCACGCTCAACGGACCGATCGTGATTCCGAAACTATACAACGGCCGCGATCGGTCGTTCTTTCTGTTCAGTTGGGAAAGTTTCCGGCAGGTGCAGGGCAGCGACCGGATCGGGATTGTGCCAACGGAGGCGCAGCGCGCGGGCGATTTTTCGCAATCCGGACCGGTGACCGATCCGCTGTCCACCGGCGCCTGCGCAGGCTCCACCGGCGTGAAGGGCGCCTGTTTCCCGGACTGCCGGATTCCGCTTTCCCGCCTGAACGCGGGCGCGGTGAAAGCCATGACCTATTTTCCGCTGCCTAATCTGTTCGGCCAGCCGAACAACTATCTGGCGTACGTCACCGCGCCGAACTATTGGGACAGCGTGCTGATGAAGTTCGACGAGCGGCTGTCGGCGCGCGATACGTTCTCATTCCGCTATCTGAAGCGCTACAACCGGAGTCTCAGCGTTTTCGGAGGCAGCCCGCTGGGCACGTTCGGAGCGGACATTCTGAATCACCAGACGCTGGCCGGCCTCAGCTACACGCGAATGTTCACGCCATCGGCGATCAACGAGGCGCGGCTGGGCTTTACGCGCACCAACGAATTGGATGCCGGCGTACACCAGGGCCACGATTACAATGCGGACTTCGGCATTCCGGGCACAACCACCGATCCGAAGCTGATCGGCTTTCCCCGGTTCACCATTCTGAATCTTTTCCCGCTGGGCGATGGCAGCAATGAACCGGTGCAATTTACCGTGAACAACTACGATCCGGCGGACACGTTCACCTGGGTGAAGGGCCCGCATCTGATCAAATTTGGCGGCGACGTTCTGCGCACGCAGTTCTTTCAGCCGTACTACAACAATAACCGCGGAACGTTCAATTACCTGGGCCGCGTCAGCGGACAGCCGGTGGCGGATTTTCTGCTGGGGTATCCGGAAAGCACGTCGCGGCAAGTGGGCACGACGCCCGATTATTTGTTTTCGACTAACTATGGCGCCTTCGCCCAGGACGATTGGAAAATCGCAAGCAAATTGACGTTGAATCTGGGGTTGCGGTACGACCTGTTGAAACCGCCGGTGGAAAAGTACGGCCGCTACACCAACTTCGTTCCCGAGTTGGGGCAATTGGTGCTGGCCTCCGGCAGTACGCTCGCCGGGACGGGCATTGGATTCAGCAAGCCGGGCTTGGTTTCGAGCGCCAGCCAGCTTGGCTTGCCGGACGCGCTGACCTATACGCGATACAACAATTTCGCTCCGCGATTTGGCTTCGCGTGGCGGCCGTTTGCCGGCAACCGCACGGTGCTGCGCGGCGGCTACGGGATTTTCTACGGCGGCGCGCTGCAGAATCCGATCCGCAACTCGCTGGCGAACGTTTTCCCGTTCGCAATTTCGCAGACCATCAACCGCAACACCACGAACGTCAGCTATCTGACGATGGCCAATCCGTTTCCGGTGGCGCCGAATCTGCTCGGCAGCGTGACGAATGTGAACGGCTACGAGCTGCACGCCAAGACGCCATCGCTGCAAAGCTGGAACGTCACCATCGAACGGGATATCGGCTTCTCGTCGGCGATTGAGATTTCCTATGTCGGGTCGAAGGGAACTCACTTGGGGCGCCAGTACAATATCAACGAGCCGTTTCGCGAGGCGCAGTACGCGCCTACTTTTCCGGTTCCCTATCCCGGTTTCGGAACTATCAATTATTATGGCTTCAACGCGAACTCTTCCTATAACGCCGGGATGATTTCGCTGCGCCGGCGCTTGAATGGCGGATTTTTCTACACCGCGAATTACACTTATAGCAAGTCGATTGACGACGCTTCGCAGATTCAAGGTACCAGCGCCGGAGGGTACGCCGGAGCGCAGAATTCACGCGACCTGCACGGCGACCGGGGCCGCTCGGATTGGGACCGCGGCCATATTTTCTCGATGACGTTTTCGTGGGTCTCGCGCTGGCAGCGGAATGCATTCGTGCGCGGCTGGCAGCTTGCCGGAACCGGCGAGGCGGATACGGGACCGCCCTTCACTCCGCAGGTTTCAAACGTGAACTTGGCCCTGGGCGAGGCGAATCGTCCCAACCGGACCGGCAAAGGCGCCCTTCCGCATCCGAAGCCGACCCAATGGTACGACGTGGCGGCGTTTCCTCCCGTGCCGGCCGGTAGTTTCGCGTTCGGCAACTCCGGGCGGAACATTGTGGACGGGCCGGGCCTGATTCAGATCAACGCCAGTCTGCTCAAGAACTTCACCCTCGGCGAGAACCGGAACCTGCAATTGCGATGGGAAGTTTTCAATGTGCTGAACCACCCGAATTTCAACCTGCCGAATGGGAACGTCAATGCTCCGAATGCGGCTACGGTGACCGACGCACAGCCCGGGCGATTGATGCAATTTGGCGTGCGGTATTGGTTTTGAAGTAGTGGGGTGGACCACTCCCTTACGGTCGTGGCTCGGATGGCGCAATGTCTCTGGCACGAAGCGGACGAGGAACGCCGCGCCAGACACCAGCCGTAGCAACCGGGCGCACGGGAACGGCAGCAGGAGCTTGACCGGGACCGATGATAAGCCGGGAAGGTGCGCGGAACCTTCCCGGCAGCATCCAAGAACGCAATCGTCGGCCAGCTTTCACCGAAACATTGCGGCGGCAATTCCGCGGGGCGGTCAAGGCGATCACACACAAGGCCCCTGCCCCGCAGCCGGTCCAACGCCGCCGACGCACCGAAGATACCGGCAGAGCCTTCCGCATGGCGGCAAGGGAAACTATGTGCCGCGCGGCCCGCTTACCGGCACAGGCTTACGCCGTGGCGAACGCCTATCTCGCGGATGCGCTCGATTGGCTGAACTTTACCCGCATTTGTAACCCCGCTAAAACCCGTTCATGGCCGACAGCAAAACCCCGAGGCACACCGCCTTTGCCATGAAACGGCGAAGTAAGACGCGCTTTATCTGGCTGGAAATCGGCACCGGGCGACTGGACAGCAACGGCGTGTTTCACGGCATCCGTGACCGCCTGCCGGTCGGCGGGTTCACAGGCTATGTGTATTACGCGCCGATTGGCGAAAAACCGCCCGACGCGGAACCCGAGCGCCCCGGCTCGCTCGAAACCGAAGAATAAATTTTGATCCCCTTCATTCCGCCGCCGCTTCGTCCGACGGTTTCATAGACAGCGCCGCCGTGGCAACGTGCGTCACGTCCAGATACGCGAGCCAGCGTTGACGATCCGCCCCGGCTTCCTGCCCCGTTGCCGCTTTGTGGTCCAGCAGCGCCTTTTGGTCGCGTTCCTATTCAAAGATGCGGGCCACCGCAGCCTGATAGCGACGCAGATCGTACAGCAACAATTCAACGCCGTCCGCGAGCGTGAACGGTTTACCGCCCCACGGCGCGACTTCGTTCCAGTGCGCCTCGGCTTCCTTCGTGACCCGCTCCAGCTTTTCCGCTCGCTGCCGGTCCCGTTCTTCGTCGATTAGCTCTGGAAGGCGTTCCATGCGCGGATTGTAGCGCCGCTGCGGCCCGCGCCGGGGGGATCCGCCACGGCGGATTTCCGGCGCTTTCGTTCCCTGGTTGCCTCACTTCGCGTTTTCGCGTACCTTGGAGGGCATGGAAGTACATTTCGCCCCCGACGTTGAAAAGAAGCTCAACGACCTCGCCGTGCAAAGCGGACGCGGGAGCGCCGACGCGCTTGTGCAGGATGTTGTCGGCGGATATATCGACGAGCTTGCACAGACCCGCGAAATGCTCGACAGCCGGTATGACGACCTGAAAAGCGGCAGGGTGAAGCCCATCGACGGCGAGGAATTTTTTGAAAGCCTTCGCCGCCGCGAAGACGAATTGCTCAACAAGCAATGACCGCCGAGCGCGGCTTTGCCCTTCATCCCCTCGCGGCGCAGGGCATCACCGGGATTTGGGAATACATCGCGGAAGATAACCCGCTTGCGGCCCGCCGTGTCCGCGAAGAAATTCTCAACCGCATTCGCGCCGTGGTTTCATTCCCCCAATCAGGCCACAGACGCCCGGACCTCACCGGACGACCGTTGCGTTTCATTCTAGTGCGTGAATACCTGATTGCCCATGCGCCGGATGAAAAGCCGTTGTGGGTTGTCGCGGTGATGCACGGACGGCGCAACCCCCCGCGTGATGGCAGCTATTCTCAGCGGCCGCGAATAGAGGCTATCCAAAGCGTAACCCTTGATGCCATGAACCATCGTCTGTTCGTGGCGGATTGGAATAATAACCGCGTACTGATTTATAACTTGAGAGTACCGGGTTCTCGCCTGTCAAGTCTTCTTCGGTTCTGCAATGTGCATGGCGAGTTTTGATTGCTTGATGCTCAGATCGATCCACTGATCAACCAGGCGCTTGAATCGTTTGTG
>JBDTAT010000137.1:0-6625 GCA_039924505.1 Bryobacteraceae bacterium | reverse complement strand
GGGATGTTTCTGCTGTTGGGCGAAGGCGACGCGCGCCATACGCTCGACGACGTCCTGCGTTACACGCATCAGGACCGCTTCCCGAAACTCGACGGCTACAAAACGTTCGAGCCGCACTGGCACTTGGCGTACACCGTCCAGGCAATGGCGAAGGGTTTCGATTGGGAGCCGCCATTCAAGCCAGTGATGAAAGACATGGGCCTAAACGCCGCCATGATTATGGACTTTCACGGCGACGGCCATCCTCACGACACCACCGGAATCCGCCTGGAAGAATTGCAGGCGTTCTACAAAGCCTGCCGCGCGCAATCCGATTCCGACTATCTGCTGATCCCCTCCGAGGAAGCGAATATCCTTCTGGGCGGCCACTGGGCAGTGGTCTTCCCCAAGCCGGTCTACTGGTACATGAGCCGCCGGCCGCCGGAACCGTTCATGAGCATCGATCCTAAATACGGGACCGTCTACCGCATCGGCTCGGCCGCGGAAATGTGGAAACTGGTGCGCCTCGAACACGGATATGTTTATCAAACCCACCCGCGCACCAAGGGTTCCACGGGCTATCCGGACAAGATTCGCGATACCGATTATTTCCGCGACCCGCGTTATCTGGGAACCGGCTGGAAAGCGATGAACTCGGATCTCTCGTCGCCCCGCCTCAGTGAGCGCGGCTTCAAAATCCTCGACGACATGAATAATTGGGGATTGAAAAAACGCGCCATCGGCGAAGTCGACGTTTTTCAAATCGATTCCACGAATGAATTGTACGGCCACATGAACGTCAATTACGTGCGCCTGCCGGCCCTTCCATCGTTTGACCACTACGGCGACCTGCTCGATGCGGTTGCTCACGGCGAGTACTTCATCACTACCGGTGAAATTATGTTGCCCACGTCGAGCATGCGCGCGGGCGAGGGAGACAAGGTCCGCGTGCATGCCTCGGTCGACTACACATTCCCGCTCGAAATGGTTGAGGTCGTCTGGGGCGATGGCGCCCAAACTTACCGTAAAATAATCCCGCTGACTACTACGCGGCAATTCCAGAACACTGCCTTCGATTGGGAAGTGGATGCGCCCCATTGGAAATGGGTTCGCTTCGCCATCTGGGATGTCGGCGGCAATGGCGCGTTCGTAAATCCCATCTGGAGGGATCGATGAAAAAGACTCTCTCCATCGCGCTGTTGTGCGCCGTCTGCGCGGCCGCACAGGATGCGCGGCACAAGGTGGTCGCGGTCGACGGTTATCACAACGACGAGACCAGGCAACCGCTGCATTACCGCTGGGAAGGCACCGATATGGGTGGCTTCTCGCAGTTCGGCGCCATCCTGCGGGGGCTCGGCACCGAACTGACCACCGTCCGTCATGCCATCACCCCGGAGGCGTTGCACGGCGTCGATTGTTTCATCATCGCCGACCCGGATACACCCGCCGAATCGGATCACCCGAAGTACATTGAACCCGCTGAAATCGACGCCCTGGTGAAATGGGTCCAACACGGTGGACGCCTGGTTCTGTTCGGCAACGACAAAGGCAATGCCGAATTCGAGCACTTCAATCAATTGGCGGCGCGCTTCGGAATTGAATTCGTGGAGACTACGTTTCACGAGACCAAGTCCCCCACCGGCAAATCGATACTCACGCTGACTGGAAAGGGACCGGTCTTCGATGGCGCCCCGGTCTTCTACGCAGTCGATGTCGCGCCGCTGCGAGTCACGGCGAAGCACGCGAAGATTCTGCTGGCGGACGAAGGCACTCCATTGATGGTGCTCGTACACTTCGGCCGCGGTGAAGTGTTGGCTCTGGGCGATCCCTGGATCTACAACGAATATATTGGCAAGAGGGATAACCGGCAGATCGCCACGAAATTGTTCCGTTCGCTTCTGGAGTAGGAGCAGCCATGCCTAAGACGCTCATGCATTTCACGTTGGCCGCTATCCTGGCGGCTTCGGTTGTCACCGCGCAGGAAACACGCAGCACAATTTTTGGCCGCGTCGTGGACCCGCAAAACGCTGGTGTCGTGACGGCAACTGTAGTGGTTACCAATACCGGCACGAACACCACCATGACGTTGAAGACCAACGACACGGGCTATTACGAAGCGGATCTTCTGTTGCCGGGCAACTACCAGGTATCCGCGGAAGCGGCCGGCTTTAAAAAATCGCTGCACTCGGGTATCGCATTACCGCTGAGCACGAGGGTCGAGATCAACATGCAGCTCCAACTCGGCCAAGCCGCGGAAACCGTGATGGTAACGGCAGAGGCGCCGCTGCTCGATCCCACGGCCAGTGTCAGCGCTGGAAGGGTGATGGACTCCCGGGACGTCGTGGACCTCCCGATATTCAATAACAGTCCGCTGATGATGATCAAATTGGTGCCGGGCGTCCAGTCCAGCAACAATCGGCGCTACAACGGCGTGAACGCATTGGGTGGCACCTCGGATGCGCATGCGGTTGGGGGTTTCGCAAACGACTGGTCCATTGATGGAGTGCCCGACATGGGCAACAACGCCGTTGCCTACATGCCGTACTCCACCACGATTCAGGAATACAAGGTGGAAACGGAAAATTTCGACGCCAGCGTCGGGCACACCGCCGGAGCTTCCATCGAGACGATGACCAAGGCCGGCACCAACGCCTTCCATGGAGATTTGACAGAACAGTATTGGAACCAGCGCTGGAACGGGACGCCGTTCTTCGTGAAGCAGGCCTATTTCCGGTCCATCGCGCAAGCGGCCGCGTCGGGCAACAACGCGCTGGCCCAGCAATTGCGAAACTCCCCGCAGCAACCCTCCGGGCATGACAACGATTATGGCGCGGACATCGGCGGTCCCGTGATCCTTCCGAAACTCATAAACGGTAAAAACAAACTATTTTTCTTTTTCAGCTTCGATGGGTTTGACGACCGCAAGACGACCGGCAGCGCCAACAATCACACGGTGCCTACCCTACCGGAACGCCAGGGAGATTTCTCGGATCTGCTGGCCGTCAGCTCGAGCAAGTATCAACTCTACGACCCGCTGACGGTGCGGCCCGATCCTTCCCGCGCGGGGCACTTGGTTCGGGACCCCATCCCGGGGAATATTATTCCGAAAAGCCGCGTGATCGATCCCGCCTACCAAACCTATTTGAAATTCATTCCCGCGCCCAATAATCTACCGGTCAGCTCGAAACTGGAACCGCTGAACGATTACGTCGATCCGGCCGAGCCGTACAACTGGTTTTACGAGGCGTTTGCAAACCGCTACGATTACCAGCTCTCGGAGAAAAATCGCTTCTTCGGTCATTGGAACTGGCTGAAGTACCGGGAGGACCGGCAGGACTGGACCTATACAACGGACCGGGGACTGATGACCAATGGCGTGAACCGCAACAATCTTGGCGCCATGGCGGACTGGGTCTATACACCAACAGCCAGCACGGTTTTCGACGTGGAGGCGGGCGCGAACAATTTCCGGGAGGGCAATATCCTGTCCCCGGTGGCGCTGGCATTCACGCCCAGCACCGTCGGTCTTCCGGCCTATATGGATGCCAAGGCCGGAGTCAATCATGCGCTGCCGGTGATGAACTTCTCGGGGTACGACGCGCTGGGGCAATCGGTTCCGGCGTGGACGCATTACGAGATTCTTTCGCTCAAGGGAAACGCTTTCCATATCCGCGGCGCCCACACCTTCCGTGCGGGAATCGACGTTCGAGACCACCGGCGCTCCGGCGGCGATCCGGGAAACGCGTCCGGTTTATACAGCTTCAACAATGCCTATACTTGCCGCGAGGACGATTGCCTGACGACAACGGGAAGCCTTGGTTACAGTTGGGCCGCGTTCATGATGGGCATTCCCACCACCTCCAACGTGGATACGAATGCGACCTATGCGACTTCGAACCCGTACATCGGAACCTACGTGCAGGACAACTGGCGCGTAAATTCCCGGCTCAGTTTAAATCTCGGTTTCCGGATCGAATATGAGTTCGGCATCAAGGAACGATACAACCGCGAAATCGCGGGCTTCAATCCGGCGGCTACGCTGCCGATTACGGCGCTGGCGGAGGCCGCATACGCCCAGAATCCAATTCCCGAACTGGCTGGATCCGCTTTTGCCGTCCTGGGCGGTTCGGTCTATACGAACACCAACGGCGCCAGTCCCCGGTTTCCAGCCGGCCAACTGATGTTTCTGCCGCGCGCCGGCGCCGCTTACCAGATCAATTCAGCGACCGTGGTTCGTGGCGGCTATGGTATGTACTACGACACGCTGAACGCGCAAACGCTGGGGCCCGATCAATCCGGTTTCAGCCGGACCACCAGCGATCCTTCTTCGACGAACTTCGGCCAGACCTGGCTTTCCGGCGATCCAGCCAATGGAGTCTCTCCGATGGCCGATTCGTTTCCGGTGCGTAGCGACGGAACGCGTTTCGACACGCCGGTCGGCAATGCGCTCGGATTAATGGCGCGGGATGGCAATGGATGGACGTTCGTCGATCCTAACTTTAAGCGCGCGCGCGTGCAGCGGTGGCGGGCCGAATTGGAGCGGCAGTTTGGCGCCAACACGGTGATTTCCGTCGCCTATACGGGCATGCGCGCCGACGACCTTCGGATCACCCGTACGTTGGCCGCCCTGCCCGCCCAGTACTGGGCCACAGGAACTACTCGCAACAATACGGTCGCCAGCAACTTGAACCAGAATGTGACGAATCCATTCTATATCGGGAATTTCGCTTCCCTCGAAACATCGGATCCCGTAATTTACCAGGCTTTGTCGTCGACCGCATTTTTCCGCAGCTCGACCATTCGGAAAAGCCAGTTGCTGCAGCCGTTCTCGCAGATGAACGGATTGAGCGAGAGTGGTCCGTACGGCACATCGAAAGCGCACTCCGTCGAAGCCGTGTTCCGGCGGCGCTTCTCGAGCGGATTCACCATTAACGCGAACTTCACCGGATTGTACGAGCGCGATCAAGATTACTATTACAACCAATTCGATGCGGCCCCATCGTGGGAGTTGACCAACAACGGCGTCCCCTACCGGTTCGCCGCCACCGGTATTTATGAGCTGCCTTTTGGCAAGGGAAAACCGCTGGTCCACGCCGCCATCCCCGCCGCAATAATCGGGGGATGGCAAATTGCCGCCACCTACGAAGGGCAGCCCGGGCCGCTGCTGCAATGGGGCAACGTCTTTTATAACGGAAATGTGAACAATATTTGTTCCGGTTCGCGCACGCTCGACCAGTGGTTCACTACTTCGGGGTTTGTGACGGAGGCCGCGCAACAGCCGGCCGCGTTTCAGGCTCGCGTGTTCCCAACGCGCATCGGGAATTGCCGGGCGGACGGCCTCAACGTGCTGAACACCAATATTCAGCGAACGTTCAAGATCCGGGAAAGATTTTCGTTTCAACTGCGGATGGACGCCTTGAACGTGATGAACCACTCGCAGTTCAATCCGCCGGATCTTAACCCAACCGATTCGACGTTCGGCAAGATCACGGATAACACCTCCAGCACCATGCGGTTCATTTTGATCCAGGGGCGCATCCGGTTCTAAGCGCACAGGGCGGGGCGGCGCCGTTCACAGCAACGGGGTCTTAGACCGCGAGATGTCTCTCTTTTCGCTCTGCAACCGCTTCCTCACGGTCACCGCTCGGAAGGCCCATTCTGAGCCGCGCGCGTCAGCAAGCGGTTGCCCCGTATGTCCGGAATCCCGCGGTCGAAGGCCCGGAAACACACTGCCGGCGCGCTCCATTGTGCGCGGTTTCCAGAGAGAGCGCCGGCAGCGGTCGAGAGCGCCGTGCGGCGTCCGGATTTTGAAATTCGGACGGAACTAATTCCGCCGATCTCCGTCTCTACCCCTATGCACGGAATCTGGCGCGACGTGCGCTATGCGCTGCGCGGCATTGGGAATCAACCCAGCTTCGCGCTGCTGGCAATTCTGACACTGGCGCTTGGAATTGGCGCCACGACGACCATTTTCAGCGTCATCGACAATGTGCTGCTGAACCCGTTTCCGTATACCGACGCCGGGCGCATCGTCTCGTTTGAAATTCATGACATAACCAGCAGCCGTCCGGGCGGCCAATCGTTCTTCAAAGTTCCGGAATTCCTGGAATTTCAGCGGCAGAATCATGTTTTCAGCGATTCGATCGGCGGCGGCAACGAAGACGTGCTCTATACCAGCGGCGAGGGGACGGAGCGGTTCGACGGGGCCTACGTGACACCGAACACCTTCAGCTTTCTCGGAGTGTCCGCGCTACTCGGCCGCACGCTGACGCCGGATGACGCGAAGGCGGGTGCGCCGCCTGTGTTTGTGCTCGATTACCGCGCCTGGCACAAGAGCTTCAACGCCGATCCGGGAATTCTGGGCCGTGTCTTCGTATTGAACGGCATCCCCACCACGCTGGTGGGAATCATGCCGCCGCGCTTCACCAAGCGCGGAGCCGATCTGTGGCGGCCGGTGGCGCTCGACCCGAAGGATACTCGTTATTTTCTCCTGCAAGCGCGCATGAAACCTGGCATCACGCTGCGGCAGGTGGAGGCGGATATCGACGTCATCGCGCATCGCTTGGCGCGCGATTATCCCAAGGATTTCCCCAAGCAATTCAACGTTCACGCCGACACTTATGTCGACAGCCTGGTGGGCCACTTC
>JBDTAT010000136.1:0-3391 GCA_039924505.1 Bryobacteraceae bacterium | reverse complement strand
CTTCTTGAGACACGGCGGCGCGGCCCGGACTGTTTCAGGTTCTACCCCTTATGAAACACGCGGCGGAAGTTTCAGCGGAAAGGGATTTCCACCTCTGCATAGCTCCCCGGCGTTGCTGCATTTACCGCAGCGGAAATTCGCTCAAGATATAAGCGGACACGGGACCACTTCGTCGCACCTGTCAAAACAACGATGGCAATCTTCCGGCCTGAAAGGTTCTGCTGATAACGCATCCTCCGATCTGTGGTGAGTAACAACTCAACAGCGGCTTCCTCTGCCGCGTTCAGCAGTGCGCCATTTTGCACCCTGTCCCAGCCCCGCGCATAGGCCGTGATAACGGTATGCTCGGACAGAACACGCGCCGCACCACGAGGTGTTCCATGGTCAATGAGAATGAGCATCGGCAAGCGTGGGTGCCGGCGCCGAAGTCTTGAGACTTTGCGCCACGAAGTCGAGCACCGCCGCAATCTGTTCTCTTGTCACGTCGTATTGTTCTATCACTTCTTCAATGCTCAAATCCTCAAGATTTTCAATAACGGTCGCGACGGGTAACCGGGTATCTTTAAACACCCACGCGCCGCTGACTTTACCGGGGATGCTCTCCACGGCGGGACATTGGGACCAATCGAGAGTTGCCATCTTTTTACCCTCCTTTCATCGTAGCTTTTTACCACGAAGCGGCGGCGGCGTCACGCGGGAAGGGCAGCGGTAAAAATCCCGAAACTTACCCTTTGTGAAACGTCAGGGCTTCGGCTCGGGTCCGCTCGATTTGTCGCGTTTAGCTTCCGGGGCCTGCGCCTCTTGCAAGGCGCTCAAGTACTCCCCCAAGGTCGCGTCCAGCCGCCTGTAGAAAAGGGCATTGAAGCCTTCCGCGCCTTGCCCGGCCTGTTCCTGCTGCAAGCTGCGGATATATTCAAGCCGGTCTTCCGGGCGCACGGCAACCGGGGGGTAGCCGCCGCGAATGAGGATCAGGTTCATCAGAAGCCGCGCCGTGCGTCCGTTGCCGTCGTTAAAGGGATGGATATCGACCAAGCGCCGGTGCGCCGTAAATGCCGTCTCCGGCGCGTTGGGCGCCGTTGCAAGCCAACCGGCGAAATCTCTCATAAGCGCCGGAAGCTCTGCCGGTGACGGAAAGCCGTGGCGTCCCGTTTCGGTCCGAACGTAACGGGGCAGGTCGGCATACTGTCCGGCAATTTCCCAGGCAGACCGCTGCATCACCAGCTTGTGCAAATTGCGCACGTCGCTTTCAGTCGGAGGCGTTTCCTGCCGGGCCAGTTCGCGCACATAACGGATAGCGTCATAGTGATCGAGCGCCTCCAGGTGATCTTTAAGCGGCTTGCCGCCGATGGCAATCCCTTTTTCGATGACAAGCGCCGTCTCAACCGGGCTGAGGGTGTTGCCCTCGATCGCATTCGACGTGTAGGTAAGCTCGATGTCGTAGTAGTGCTCAAGGCTCCCAAGCGCCTTCAGCGACAGGGGCCGCAATTCGTCGAGCCGCTTTTTCTTCGCGGCGATAGAAGTCGGAAGCTCGTCCATGACACCTCAAGGCATAGCACAGGCCGGGCGCTTGGGCAAAACCTGAAAAACGCGCGTCGTTGACGGGTCGAATTGGACCCTTTATGAACGTGGGTCTTAACATGCTTAATGTTCCGTCTCCGGCGGTAGCCCCTACTTGAAAGGGATGCCCACCTCGGCTAACAGCCGGGCGTCGCGGCGTTCACGGTGGCAGCTATCTTCCGGATATTACGCTGCACAATCCGCCATTGCGAATTCCCGAGCACCACAATCGCAATCGCGCGGGTTTTCAAATTCCGCGGCGCGGGCGTGCCCTGGTCAAAGAGAATGCGCATCGACCATTGAGGGAGGGGACGGCTGTATAGGCGGCGCATCGAGACTACGGGCCGCAAATTCCAGCACCGCTACCACCTGTTCGCGTGTAACGTCGAACCACTCCATGATTTCGTCGATACTGGCCCCGGATTCAAGGTTCTCGAAAACCGTTGCAACCGGCATCCACGTGTCCTTGAAAACCCACGCGCCGCTGACCTTGCCGGGGATGCTCTCTACCGCTGGGCATTGGGACCAATCAAGAGCTGCCATAAGCGTACCGTCCCCTCATCGTAGCCTTTTACCAGGGCACGGGCACGTGTCCCGGATCCGATCTGCTTGTGACTGGCCCACAGGGCGGGGCAAAACTGAGAACTTCAGGTTCTACCCAATGCAACAACACGGCGGGCTAGGGATTCGGCGGGTGGTTGTAACGCTCCAACATGGCGGTAGCGATGTCAATGCTGGCCGGCCACTGGCCGCGTCTCCGGCCGGCATGAGTTTGATAGTCCTCCAAGCGGCCGGAGTCAGGCGGAATTCTTCAACGTCTTCAGCCGAGTGGTATTCTCGGGGCCGAACGCCAATATCAGCGCGTCGAACTTCGGCCCGATTACCAGCTAGGCGAACGCTCCCCGGCAAGGCCAGATGGCTCTGAAGCTGCAATTTTGACGGGTGATTAAGACTGGCTTCACGCGCAAGAATGGCGGACTTGGAGCCCCAAGGATTTTTTGGCCAACCACAGAAGGGCCGTCGAGATACACCCGTGTAATCCGAACATCGAAGAAATCTTCCCAACCGGCGGGCTGGGTAAGGAGCGCCCGAACAAGGTCCACCAGTGCATTGTGAAACATGGGGCCTATTCCTTAAACGGTACTTCAACCTCAAGGTAGCTGCCGGGTTTCGCTGCATCGACGGCGGCAACGATATTTCCCGCTGCTAGCTTCACCATGGGCCATTGCGAATGTTCGAGGACAATGATCCCGATTTTGCGTGTCTTCAGGTTCTGCTGATACCGGATGTTTTTGTCAGTCGTCACGATGAGTTCAAACCCGGCTTGCGCGGCAACGTCGATCAACTCGCCGTTTGAGAGTTCCTCCCACCCCCGCGACCGCGCTTCCTCCACGGAATGGCCGGTCAGAAAACGGGCGAGGCCTCGCGGTGTGCCATTGTCGAAAAGAATCAGCATACCGGCTGCGATCTATCCGTAGCTCGGAGCTTTTTCTAGAGAACGCGCCACAAACGCCATGAGGCCGTCTATCTGCTCACGGGTCACCGGAAACTGTTCGATGACTTCCTCAATGCTCATTCCAGCTTCGAGGTTTTCAAACAGAACCTTCACCGGCGTTCGGGTTCCCCGCAGCACCCACGCGCCGCTGACCTTGCCGGGAATGCTCTCTACCGCTGGACATTGGGACCAATCAAGAGTTGCCATAAGCGTACCGTCCTCTCATCGTAGCCTTTTGACCGGAGGACGGGCACGCGTCCCGGGTCCGATCTGCTTGTGACTGGCCCACAGGGCGGGGCAAAACTGAGAACTTCAGGTTCTACCCAATGCAACAACACG
>JBDTAT010000135.1:0-3900 GCA_039924505.1 Bryobacteraceae bacterium | reverse complement strand
ATCTCTTCAAATAGTTCCACTCTAGTTCTCCTGTCCATCCCCGAATCATGTCATCCGGGTTTATTCAGGTGGGCCAGTTCAGACGATCAAAGTGGGCCAGTTGAGATGAGCGAACTCATTCTTTCGTTGATCCTTACGGTTGACCTTAGCAGTAGCCTGTGGGCTATGCGTCCAAGTGGGTCCGAATAGAGGTAACTCCAGAGATGATGGGTTACGGGACTCGTTCTTCCGTAATGCTGAACGGCGTAGGCACTCCGGTCGCGATTATTTCGCAGCTCAATACCCTGCCTGCATGTGCCCCTGTCAACGCTTCGATGGCAGCCTTTCGGCTGGCCACGCATGACTCGGGGTCAGGATGGTTCGCTACACCTTTCCTGCATGATTCTTTCATTCACAACTCCACGCCGGTATATATCCCGGCGCACTCAGCAAGCTCTTAGATCTTGGGCTTTGGCATATTGAACGGATTGCCCGGACATGGCGTCTTTGGCCCCTGAGCCGCAGTCATCGGCCCCCAGCCCTCTTCCATCCAACGCCGGAGGCCCGCATTCGCGAACCCATCGTAGTGGTAGCGGTTAAAGAACGTGTTTGGGTTAGGAATGTGGCCAAGGTGGCCGCCAAATGTATCTTGAGCATACCACTCAAGGCTGGGGAAGAGGCTGTGTCGAAGAACTCGAGAGATGGGAAGACCCTGACTGGACAGTGTCAGCTCCAACTCAGTCCATATCGGCGGAAGTCCGAAGGCGGAATGCACAACCTGGATATCAAGTGATGACCCACCCAGACCCTTGATGATGATCTCGGCGGCACTGGTACGTGCTCCGACAATCTGCACAAATCTGACCGGATCCTTGCCGAGTTCAACCGATTGAATCGTTCGCAAGGCGGTCGGCATCGTACCCAAGAATGAAGACGGATTCATTTTAAGCCCACTATCGTTAGTGAACCCATGACCGACGACAACCCCGGCGAAGTCGACGTTAATAAAGGCTTCCAGAAAATTGGCGAAGCGGTATCTCCTCTTGCCCAGGATCGTGGCCCTATTCGTCGCTAGTAGACCGGGATTGCCGCCAATATCTGACTCAGGCAGCGGGCCTCGCGGGTCGATCCAACTCATGCTCCCCGTGGCGGCTGTTTCGGTTGCCTCCGGAAGCGGCACCACGGCTTTTCCTGGCGGCAGCTCCTTATCTAAAGCGACGACGGTCTTCTTGCCAACAATCCGATCTATTTTACCCGCGAAATTAAGAATCTGTGGGCTTTGACGAATCTTGTAGAGTGCGACCAGATCGCCCGTCTCGGGTCCAAATAGATCATTGACTGGCACTTGTTTTACAGCCGGCCGTTGTCTCGCTGCCCAGGCATTCAATGCTTTCTTGAGCAGCACAACCCATGGGCCTCTTTGAGCGAACTGCTCACCGATATGATCACTGTCGCGCTCCGCACACGCGTTTAACTTCGCGTTGCCCGCGAATTCTGATTGAAATGCCACCGTATTCCTCCTGGTTGTTCAGCACCACGGTTGTCATCTAAGGAGCTTAGAGGCACTTCGCCCGTTGCATAACAAGTTTCCTGCTCTCATCGCTGAAACGCGTGAGTTTTAAAGGGTTATCATATCACCTTAGCGTCTACCCTTTTTGGAACACGTGGCGAATGTCTAGAAATCGCGAAAGCGTGCGAAGAACTCTTCCTCGCCCAACGGGGCGACTCAGCAATATTCGTTGAAGTATAACAACGGCACCGGTCTGAATTGCGCCCTTGTCATTTCAAGATGAAGTGATGGGTGAGCGGGCGCTCTGGGGCTGATCGCGTGCTGGCTGGTGCTCGACCGCGTTCATGCGCGGGTGCGAAAAATGGCCTCCAGGCCGCAGACGCGTTGGGTCTCTAATTAGGCGAGCAGGCTGGTAACTCAAACCAGCCAAAGAGCTAAACGTTAGTCGATTCGACACAGATACAGGAGTAGTTGTAGTCATTGGCTCAATTCGTGGCATTTGTTGCACGCCGTTGAAGCCTGGTGGAGTTTGTGGCAATCGACGCACGCTTTCATTTTTATAGCGAGAACGGGCGTAATGGTTTGCTGCCGCCAGACGTCGCCGTGACAGGTATCGCAGGCGATTTTCGCGACCGCGTGTTTAGCATGGCTGAAGAAGACGAAATCCGGCAATTGATATACCGCCTTCTCGGGCGTGATTTTCGCGTCTTTGGCCAGCTTCATATCGACGTGGCAAGTTTCGCATTTCGCCGCATCTGGAAAAGTTGCGCGCTCGGCGGTTTCGGCGGTCGAGTGGCAATAGACGCACTTCAGTTTTAACGCTGCGTGCGGTTTGTGGCTGAACGCCGGCGGCGCCGCAGCCAGGGAGTGCGTAATCAGGGCAGCGCAAATGCAACCAGCGAATCGGAGTACGTCTCGTTGTATTTATTGCCTCCTCCGGCGGCGATTACGACATATTGTTTTTTCGTCTTCTTCCCGAGGAACGTCATTGGGGTGGCGTGCGCGCTGGCCGGAAGACGCGTCACCCATAGCTCCGCGCCGGTTTCTTTATCGAAGGCGCGAAAGCGGCTGTCGTTTGTCGCGCCGATAAATATGACGCCGCCAGCGGTGACAATGGAGCCGCCGATGTTCGGGGCGCCAGTGGGCGGCAGACCTTTCGCCAGCAACGCATCGACGACGCCCAGGACCGAACGCCAGCGGAACGTTCCGTGATCCAGATCAATCGCGGTGAGAAATCCCCACGGCGGTTTCTGGCACGGATAGAGATCCGGATCCCAGAAGCGCGAGTTTGGCGTGCCCGAGCCTTGCGGACGGTAGGGAATCGACGAGCCTTCGGGCCGCTTCACCATGTGATACAACATGCCGGCGTCCATCGAATTCACGTACAGCGTGCGCGTTTCCGGATCGTACGATGCGCCGCCCCAGTTGGCGCCCCCATTGGTGCCGGGGAACAGAATCGTCGGCTTGAAACCGATGGGCGTGAAAATGTCGCCAAACACGGCGCCGTCGATCAGCTTGGCGCAAAACGCGCGGGATTCAGGCGTTACGTTGGTCAGCTCATCCGGGCTCATGCTTTGCCGCGCATACGGCGGCGGCGCGACGGGCTTGGGCTGCGTGGGCCACGCTTGTTCGCCCGGGATTTCACTCTTGGGAACCGGGACTTCTTTGATGTCGTAGAGCGGCTTGCCGGTGACGCGATCGAAGATGAACGTGAAGCCGGTCTTGGTCACTTGCGCGACGGCGGGAATATCTTTTCCATCGCGGCGCACGGTGACCAGGTTGGGCTGCGCGGGAATATCGTAATCCCAGAGGTTGTGATGGACCGTTTGAAAGTGCCACAACCGTTTACCGGTAGCGGCATCAAGCGCCACGAGGCAATCGCCGAACAGGCCCGCGCCTTTTCTGTCGCCGCCGTAGAAGTCGGTGGCGGGCGACGTTAGCGGCAGGAAAAGAATTCCGCGTTCGGTGTCGATACTGAGCAGCGACCACGGATTTACCGCGGCGCGATTTTTCCAGGAATCGTCGGCCCACGTGTCGTTTCCAAACTCGCCCTTCTGCGCGACAGTGTGAAAAATCCAGACTTGTTTGCCGGTGTGAACATCGAATGCGCGGACATCGCCGAACGGACCCAAGGGTTCGCCGTCCGCGGTTAAGGACCCGCAAATCACAAGATTTTTGTAGATGGCGGGGGGCGACGTCATGCCGTATCCGCGGCCGGGAAATTTATCGGCCACGCCCTGCCGCAGATCGAGCCAACCGGCGTTACCAAAGCTGTCGTCCGGTTTCCCATCGGCCGCAGTAATGGAAAACAGCCGTCCGTCGAGCGTGCCGACGAAAAGCCGCATTTGATCGCCCTCGTGCCAGAATGCCGTGCCTCGGCTGATGAACAGGTTAAGGGGACGGTCGCGATC
>JBDTAT010000134.1:0-4040 GCA_039924505.1 Bryobacteraceae bacterium | reverse complement strand
CTAAAGAACTAGCGCAAAACGGAGAGCGGCGCGAAATATCTCCTGCCTCGAACGGTGGTGCCCGCCGCTCTCTTTGCTCTTCGGCGGAGATGAAGAACATGGTCTCGAGCACCTCCAGGGCCGCATGTGCGACCACGCGGCCGATCACGGCGTCAACGGCCGCGCGGTCCAGCATTTCGAGCGCACTCATGCTGTTATCCATGGCAGGCGCCTCCGGACGGCGCCGGGTGCAGGATACGCTGCACCTCGGCGCGCAGCGTCTCGGGCTGAAATGGTTTCCCCAGGTACCCTTGCGCTCCAAGCGCCAGCATCCGGTTCACGCGGCTGCCCGAAGAGTCGGTCGACACCACGACCACCGGAGTGCCGCGTAACGATTCGTCGGCCTCGACGGCGCGCAAGAACTCTTCCCCGTCCATGCGCGGCATGTTAATGTCGGTCAAGATCAGGTCCACGCGCCGGTGGCGCAGAACCGCGAGCGCCTCCTCACCATCCGAGGCCTGGACCACCGCGCCGGCCGCAATGCCGGCCGCTGCCAGCACCCGCTGAATGAAGGCCCGCATCAGAGGCGAATCGTCGACGATCAGCACACTCGCAAGCATGGCGCCGCTCCTTTGTTCGTTTCCGCCGGTTGGGTATTGGCGCCTGCCGGTTCGGTCGCGCCAGTTGGGACGGCAGCGGTTTGGGTAGTCCCAGTTTGCGTGGCGCCATTTTGTGCAGCGCCAATCGGCCCCCCGCCGGACTGGCCGGACATTTCGCGCTCCACACCGCCTTCCCGCAGCCACAACCGGCCGGTTGCGACGTCCAGCCGGAGCGTTCGTGAAACCATTCCGCCGACCGCCTCGCCGTCGATGAGGACGCCGGCTTTCCAGAGAATCTTACGCATGGCCAGATAATTCCGCTTGCCGATATTGAACACACCACGCTCGTCGGCCATTTGTGCGCCTCCGGCCACACGCACCACCAGCCGCCGTTTGCCGGCGCCGCAATCGTAGGCGCGCCGGAACAGCAGCGGGATGCCGGTATCGGCGAACATCGCCGGATTTTTGGCGGCTTTGTCCCGGTCGAGCGTGGATTCCGGCAACATGAAGTGCAACAAACCAGCCACGCGGGCAATGGGGTCGAACAACGTCACGGCAATGCAGGAGCCGAGCGCATACGTCACCAGTTGCGCCTCCGGGTCGCTGCTCACCGCGCAATCCGAGATCCCCACTACGACTAGCTTCATCGACGATCCGATCCTGCCGTTTTCCGTTCCACGGCGGCAGTGCGCGCCTCATTCACGATCCGCGGCTTACGGTATACCGCGGGACGAAAGTATTCCAATCCGTGGGTCACTCCGGCCAGGCTTTCCGCGTGCCCGACAAACAGGTAACCACCCGGCTCCAACCACTCGGCGAGCCGCGCGACTACAGCCTCCTGGGTCGGCTTGTCGAAATAGATCATGACGTTGCGGCAGAAAATAACCGGAAACGGGCGTGCGTGCGAGTAGCGCTCAATAAGGTTCAGCCGTCCGAAATCGACATGCGCGGCCAACCGCGGCTTCACCCGGTACCAGCCCTCCGACCGCCCTCCGCCACGCAGAAAATGAGCTCTGAGCCACGGTTCGGGCAGCGCGCGCACGGCGTCCCACGGATAGATGGCGCGCCTGGCTTTATCGAGCGCGCGCGTCGAAATGTCGGTGGCGGCAATGTGAAATCCCGTCGGGCGGGTGTACTTTCCGGCGTCTCCGGAGAGTTTCTCCGCCAGCAGGCAGGCCAGCGTGTAAGGCTCCTCACCGGTGGAGGCGGCCGCGCACCAGACGTCGATTCGATCGCGCCCCGCGAACTGCGCGAGAAGCTCGCCGAGCAGATCGAAGTGGGCACGCTCGCGCAGAAAACCGGTGTGGTTGGTGGTGAGGGCGTCGATCATTTCCACCAGCGCGCGGCCGCTGGAATCGCCGGCGACGGCTTCCAGGTACCCGGCAAACGAACGGTGGCCGCCCGCGCGTAGTTTTTTGGCCAGGCGCCCGGAAACCAACTGCTCCTTTCCGGCGCGCAAATCGAGCCCGAATTTCCGGTGGGCCAGCCGCCGCACTTCGGCAAACTCACGCGGCGTCAGCGTGGGAATTGCGCCCGGCGCCGGCGGCGACGCCTCCAGACCCCGCTGTGCCACCCCCGGACTGGGAAATTCGTGCGCCGCTCTATTCATCCGCCTTCGCTCCAAACACGCCTTCCAAATCCAGAATCAATCCGACGCGGCCATCGCCCAGAATGGCGCCGCCGGCGATCCCCGGGATATTCTGCATCGTCTCTCCCAGGCTTTTAATTACGACCTCCTGTTTGCCGATCACCTCGTCCACCAGCAGCGCAAATCTTCGATTGGCGCTTTCGGCAACGATGAGCACGCCGTCGAGCGCCTGCTCGCTGCGCGGAGTCACGGCGAATCGGCGGTAGAGACGGACGACCGGCAGCAGCGCGCCACGCACTTGCGCCACCTCCGCGCGGTTCTCGACCGTCGAGAGCATTCCGGCCACCGGCTGCAACACCTCGCGCACCGCGAACACGGGCAGGATGTAGCGTTGCCCCCCCACCCCGACCACCAAACCGTCGATAATCGCCAACGTTAGCGGGAGTTTCAAATAAAACGTTGCGCCGCGGCCGGCCGTGGATCTGATCTCGATGCGCCCGCGCAGCTTCTGCACGTGCCTGCGCACCACATCCATGCCCACGCCGCGGCCCGAGACATCGGTCACCGCTTGCGCGGTCGAAAACCCAGGCTGGAAAATCAGGTGGAAAATATCGGTGTCCGAAAGATGCGCGCCGGGCTTCACCAAGCCGTTCGATTCGGCCTTGCGCAAAATCCGCTCGCGGTTGAGGCCACGGCCATCGTCGGAGACCTCAACCAGAATGTGCCCGGCCTGGTGGCTGGCGGCCAGCCGGACCCGCCCCACCGGTGGCTTGCCGCGCTCCATCCGTTCGGACGGCGATTCGATGCCATGATCGAGCGAGTTCCGGATCATGTGCATCAGCGGGTCGCCGAGTTCCTCGACCAGGTTGCGGTCGAGCTCCGTGTCCCCGCCCACCATCTCCAGTTCGGCCTGCTTGCCGGTCTTGCGCGCCAAGTCGCGCACGACGCGCGTCATTTTGTGGAATAGTTGGCCCACCGGCACCATGCGCAGCGCCATCGCGGTGCGCTGCACTTCTTCGGTGATCCGCGCCAGTTGAGTCAGGTTGCGCGTCAACGCCGGCCGGCTGAGCCGTTCCAGCGACGGATCGTGACTCACCAGCGATTGCGCGATCACCATCTCGCCGACCATATCCACCAGGTAATCCAGCTTCCGCGTGTCCACTTTAACCGAGCGGGCGGCCGGCCCCCGGGCCTCCGCTCTCGGGATTTCTTCCGCGACAGCCGGCGGCGCGAGCGCAGTGGATTGCGCCAGGACGCCGAGGTCCGCAGCCACCCGTTCTTCTCCAGTGGCTTGTTCCGCGATTGCGCCGGCGCTGCCCGGCTTTTCGGGAATCGATTGCAGGTCACGCACGCGCGCGATCAGCGGCGAGTTACCGCCTGGGTCCATCGGCGGCCGTCCGTCCAGCGGAGCCTCCAGACTCTTCAAGAACTGCGCGACGTAATCCGCCGCCTCCAGGATCACGTCAATCACCCGGGCGCCGATCCGCAACTGTCCGTCGCGCGCCAGATCGAGCGCCGTTTCCACCTCGTGCGCCACCTGGTGAATTCCGGTAAATTCCAGGAAGCCGGCCAACCCCTTGATGGTGTGAAAACTCCGGAATGCCGCGTGGATGGCTTCCCGGTCCTCTGGATCGCGCTCCAACACCAGAAGGCTGGCTTCAATCGCAGACAGGTGCTCGCGCGATTCCAGCAGAAAATCCGCAATCAACTCGGGGTCTTGCGCTAGCGCCGGCGGCGGCGCGGAAGCCGGGATGGTTTGTTCCGCCATGGACTCATCGTTCCTTTACCGAACCGCACGCAACGTTGTGCGGCGCGAAGCAGTTCCTGTTTCGAACAGTGGTGCGCGCCGCGCTCTTTGCGCTTACGGCCGCAAC
>JBDTAT010000133.1:0-3537 GCA_039924505.1 Bryobacteraceae bacterium | reverse complement strand
TCCACGCTTTGCTGGAGCATGGTCTGCAGCATCGCCATCTTGTCGTCCTGCGATTTCTGGAGCGCCTTCACCTGCTCCCCCAGAGTCGCGACGTCGCGCTGAAGAGCCAGGAAGTCTTCTTTCCTCTGGCCCGTCAAAATCGCCGGCCCGATCATGAGCGTGAAAACGAGCAGCCGCTTCATGCGATTTCTCCCTCCTCATCGAATGTTGAAAATCGTCGCGACTTGCCTTCTGAGACGCGCGCGTAAGCAAGCGTTCCGGCCGCCGTCATATCAATCTCCGGCGTCTTCGCGAAATTTCCTTCCGATCCCATCGGCTGCGGATTAACCCTATTTCCCGACTGCCAGATGCGCGCGCCGATTGTGCTGATAGCACTCTTCGGTCGCGTCGGTGCACACCGGGCGATCCTTGCCGTAACTAATGGTCGAAATCCGGTCTGCCGGTACGCCGAGCTGTACCAGAAACTCCTTCGCGCCCGTCGCGCGCCGGTCGCCGAGACCTAAGTTGTATTCAGCCGATCCGCGCTCATCGCAATGTCCCTCGATCACCGCCATGAAGGCCGGGTCGGCGGCGAAAATGCGCTTCAGCAAATCCGCATCGTGCGTCAGAGCGGCGCGGCCATCGTCGCGAACTTCGCTCTTATCGTAATCGAAATACGCGTCCTGCGCCTCGCGATTCAGCATGTCGGAGCCGCTCATGTTAGACGCCGGCGCAGTAGGCGGAGGCGCAGGCGGTGCGCCAACATCCACCGTCACTGAGCGCGCATCCGTCCCGCCCGGCCCTCTCACCGTTAGCGTATATGTGGTGGTATTGCTGGGAAACACCTGGCGGTTGCCGTTCGCCGGCACCGCGCCCAGATTCTGGTCGATGGAGATATCGGTGGCATTCGCCGCGCTCCAACGCAGCGTCGCCGATTGGCCGCGCTCAATGCTCCGCGGCTCCGCGGTGAAACTGTTGATGCGCGCCGCCGCCGGCTTCACCGAGGCAGGCTCCGCGGGCCTTTCAGCCACTGGCACGGGTGGCGGCGGCGCCGCTGCGACGGGAGTTTTCTTCTTGCATCCGGCTAGCGACACCAGCAGCACCATAGCGAACACTGCTGCATTCAGCGTTCTCTGATTTAATCTCATTTGATTCGTTTTCCCCACTTTAGTTTAGCCCTTTCGCCCATACCGGTTGAATATTATTGCCCTGGGTGGTTAGCTGCTGCACATTGGTTCCGTCCGCCAGCATGGTGAAGAGCTGCGTCTTGGCTCCGCGCTTCGATGAAAACACCAGATGTACGCCATCGGGCGCCCACCACGGGTTTTCATTGCGTCCGCTGCCGTGCGTCAACTGGATTGGCTCCCGCTTGGCGATGTCCATGACAAAAATGTTGTAGTTGCCCGGCTCATAGCCGCGCGTCCAGGCGAACGCCACGAATTGCCCGTTCGGGCTCCAGGACGGATTGGCGACATATCCTTCGCCGCTAGTGAGCTGCGCCAGATCGCCGCCGTCGATGTTCATCCTCCATAGTTGCTCGATGCCGCCGCGGCCGGAGATGAACACTACCTGCGACGGATTTTTCGGATTCACCTTGGGCGAAACTTCAATCGCGCGCACGTGCGAGATGCGCCGCATGTTCCCGCCGGTTACATCCGCGATGCAGATCTGCACCCATCCCTCAATCGTCGTCGCGAACATCAGATGCTGTCCGTCCGGCGTGAACTCAGGCGTCTCCACGGTAGATGAAACCGGGTTATAGAACGGAACCCGCTTCCCCGTCTCCGTCGAATAGATCATGATCTTGGGATTCCCCAGCGCATATGTCGTAAACGCCACTAGCCTTCCGTCTGCCGACACAGCCGGCATCGAGGAAAGCGCGCGATATTGCGTCATTGCGCGTTGATTGGAGCCGTCGAAGTCCATCGACCAGATTTCTTTGTTGCCGGTGCGATCGGAAACGAAATAAATCTTAGTCCCGTCCAGGCTTTTCGCGCCGAACTGCTGCAGAATATCGGCCGCGAACTCCCGCGCCACTTTCTTTGCGCCTTCCGCGTCGAGCGTGCCATAGTACAGCTTCCCGATCACCTGCGCGCTCGCCGGATCGGGTTGCGCCAAGGTATACAGCCATCCGTACAGCACCAGTTGACCGCCTTGCGCGCCGGTGTATCCGAACGCCAGGTAATTCGCATTCACCGGCGGACCGGACCAGTCCGTGAGCCACGGCCCGTTGGTCTGCACGCGCGGAGCATCGCCCCGGCGCACAGGCGCGACGGTAGTCGGCGGCTTGAAATCCGACGGCATCTGCGGCACGCTGAGCGGGTACAGACTCTTCGCCACCATATTCAACGCGCCCGAGCCTTGCAGTTCATCCCACAGCGTCTTGTTAAACGGGTCCATGAACTTCTGCGCGTCGCCCGACCCACGAAAATCGGTCACGGCGATCTTGGGTTTGTCGCCCTGCCGGATGATTCCGCTGATCTGGCTCTGCTGCCCGCCCACAACGAGTGCGCCCGCTATAAATATGAAGATTAGTCTGGTGTTCATCGCTTCAACTCGAACCAAAATTCCACGGTCGCATAATCCTTATCGAATCCCTGAGGAATCGGCGGGAACCTCGAATCCAGGATCGCGCGCCGCACCGAAAAATCCAAGCTGGGGATCCCGCTCGATTGCAGGATCTGCGCATTCCGCACGCTTCCGTCGCGCATCAGCTCGAACGTCGCGATCACCGTGGGCGCGGTCTGATATTTCGCGTCGACATCGGCGGTGTGCCAATTGCTCGCCACAATCTGCTGGACTTGCGTCCCGTACGCGGCAAAGCGCGTGCCGAGCGTGGTGTGCGCTCCAGTCCCGACATTTCCCGATCCCTGCTGCGCCGAATACATCGGGTTTGAAACCTGCGGCGCCTGCTTACTGGTCTCCTGATTGGGCTGCAGCTGTTTATATGGCCGATAGAGCTGCCGCTCGCTTGCGACCTCCGCCAGCTTTTTTTTCGGCTCTCGCATTTTCAGCGCGATCGCGTCCGGCTTGGGTTTCTCCTCCTGCGCGCGCTCCACGGGCTTAGCCGGCGTTTGCGGCACTTCCGACTTGCTGTCGTTGGCTAGAGGATTCTCCGGCCCATGATGCTGAATCGGAATCGAGTTCACCGCCTGAACGGCCACCGCGCCTCCGGCCACGTCGCTCGCGCCAAAAGATTCAGTCCGCCCGATCCAGTTCGATAACGCCAGAGTCAGTATCAGGCTGGCATGCAGTGCGATTGCCGCCAGCATCGGTCCCCGCATCGATTGGCGGGTATCGAGGATGTCGCCGTGCTCCGGCACCGCGAGGTTCATCGTCTCGCCGTATCGATAGGCTTGGCCACCAGCTTGATATCGTATTTGGCGTCGCCCAGTTCCGCGATCACCTGCGCGATCGGATCGAACGGCGTAGTGCGGTCCGCCATCACATAGACCGATTTCGCGCCCTTGAACCGCCGCGCGATCTCCGGCGCAATCTGGTGGATGTTCAGCGGCCTCTCATTGAGAAAGATTTTCGCGTCGCGCGTGATGCTCACCA
>JBDTAT010000132.1:0-6902 GCA_039924505.1 Bryobacteraceae bacterium | reverse complement strand
CGGAGGGCGGCCGATTCCAGATTCAAATTCGCACGCAGAGTGGCGAGGGCGCCGGCCAGCCGCAAACGGGCGGGTCTGGCGGCTTCGCGGCGCTCGAAGGCGCTGAGACCGGAGGGAGTGCTATCGGCAGCCAAGCCGGCGGCCGCGCGCAATTGGCCGGTCAGCGCGTCCATTTGAATGCGCGCGTCGGAAATTAGTGTATCGCGCGGAACGGAATGCCGGGAATTCCGTGCGGGCGTTTGTGCATCGCGCAGGCTATCGGCGAGAGCCTGAAGTTCGCGGAAACTTTCGGGCGCGATATCGACATCGGTTGCGCCGAGCAACGACCTGGCAATGGCAGTTAGGACGGTGGCCGAGAGGCCGCTGTAGCGATCGAGAGCGGAGGACTCGGGACCTGCGGGAGTGTCACGCTCCAAGCGCGCGCGAAGACGCGCCAACGTGAGCAGGGCGACGCGCATGCGCTCGGCCTGATTGAGCAGGGACCGGTAGCGTTCCCCGGCGATGGAATGATCCAAATCGAGCGAGGCAAGAGAGTTCTGGGCTTGCGTGCTTTGCGCACTGGCTGGGGGCGCCTGCGAGGAATGAATGGGAGAAGCGGCGGAGCGGGCCATCTCCGCGTACAGTTCGCCCAGCGCGCGGCGCTCCGGCGCATAGCGGCCGAATGGCCAGAAAGCCAGCGCGAGGCCGGTCTGGATGAGACCGCCGGCGAGCGCGAGCAGACCGGCGAACAACGCCTTTTCCGCGGGCATCGGGAACGCCGCATAAACGATGAGGGTTACGAGGGCCACCGCTCCTAAATCCGCGGCAGCGGTGCTGAGTGCTACCAGGATGCCGGCGGCGAACGCGCCGGTTCCGGCGGCCGCAACTGCGAGGGCGGGGTGATTGCCGCAAATGGCTCCGGCGCAGATGGCAATGGCGACCAGCACACTGGCCGCCAACATTCGACGGCCGCGCTGCACGTACGGATCGTCGCTGTCGGAAAACGAGACGTTGAGCGCGCCGGCGCCGACGGCGAGGGCGGCCGGCACGGCGCCGAAGGCCACGCCGGCTGCGAGCGGGAGCGCGACCCCGAGGGTATTTCGAAGCGCTAGCCACGGGGCGATTTTATCGGCCTGAAAGCGGACGACCATTTGCCAGAAGCTGGCCCAACGGGTGGGTTGGGGGTGGGCGGCGGCTGGCATTCTCAATTCTCTCTATCATGGCAGACGGCGGAATTTCGAGGCTGGCGGCGGTTTGCGGGCTTGCGGACGTCGTGAAGGGCCCCGTCAAAATCGGCCCGCTCACGTTTGCATTAGACAGTTATGGGTGGATTGACGGAAGATAGTTATTACACCCCTGTTCGCTCTCTATGTGGATCGTTAAACTTGCGCTGCGCCGGCCGTACACCTTCGTCGTGATGTCGCTGGTGATCGTGATTCTGGGCGTGCTGGCAATTGTGCGCATGCCGGCCGACGTGTTTCCGGAGATAAACATTCCGGTGGTCAGCGTGATCTGGACCTTCGGCGGCATTTCACCTCAGGAGATGGGGGAAGTCTTCACGACGCGGTGCGAGCGCAGCTTCACGACTTCGGTGAACGACATTGAGCACATGGAATCGGAGTCGCTAACCGGAATCTCGGTCATCCGCATTTACTTTCACGAGAACGCGAAGATTGAGGCGGCGGTGGCGCAGCTTGCGGCCAGCTCGCAATCGGTTTTGCACGTGCTGCCGGCGGGCAGCTATCCGCCGTCGATTCTGCGCTACAACGCCTCCAGCGTTCCAATTTTGCAGTTGAGCCTGTCGAGCGACAGCCTGAGTGAGCAGGAAATTTACGATCTGGGGTACAACTTCATCCGGACGCAGCTTGCGAATGTGCAAGGCGCGAGTTTTCCGCTGCCTTATGGCGGGAAGCCGAAGCAGGTGATGGTGGACCTGGATTCCTCCCGGCTCTACGCCAATGGGCTGTCCGCGTCGGATGTAACGGCGGCGTTGAATCAGCAGAGCTACATTCTGCCGAGCGGAACGGCGAAGATCGGGGACCGCGAATATACGGTGCGGCTGAACAGCACGCCGGATATTGCGGAAGAGTTCAACCGGCTGCCGGTTAAGACCGTAAAGGGCACGACGATTTATTTGCGGGACGTGGCGCACGTGCATAACGGCTTCGCAGTGCAGACCAATATCGTGCGGCACAATGGGCGACGCGGGGCGCTATTGACGGTGTTGAAGAACGGCGGCTCCTCCACCATCGACATTGTGCGGCGAATCAAGGCGACGCTGCCGCGCGTGGAAGCGACCTTGCCGAAGGCGTTGAAGGTGCGGACGCTGTTCGATCAGTCGGTGTTTGTGCGGTCGGCGATTCAGGGCGTGCTGCGCGAGGCGGTAACAGCCGCGCTGCTGACGGCGCTGATGATTCTGTTGTTTCTGGGAAGCTGGCGGAGCACGTTGATCGTGTGCATTTCGATCCCGCTATCGATATTGACGTCGCTCGCGGTGCTGCACCTGTTGAACGAGACGATCAACGTGATGACGCTGGGCGGGCTGGCGCTGGCGGTGGGAATTCTGGTGGACGATGCGACGGTGGAAATTGAAAACATTCACCGCAATCTGGGCCAGGGAAAGCCGGTGGTGCAGGCGATTCTGGACGGGGCGCGGCAGATTGCCGTCCCCGCGTTTGTTTCGACGCTGTGCATCTGCATTGTGTTCGTGCCGGTGATTTTTCTGAGCGGCGCGGCGAAATATCTGTTCACGCCGCTGGCGCTGGCCGTGGTGCTGGCGATGCAGGCGTCCTACCTGCTGTCGCGGACGCTGGTGCCGACGATGATCAAGTTTTTAATTCCCGGCGAAATTCACTTATATCGCGGACATCGGGATGGAGAGCCGGAGGTGAAGGGGTCGCCGGTCTGGCGGCTGCACCGCCGGTTCGATGCCGGTTTTGAGCGGATGCGGGAAGGTTATTCGAGCTTTCTGGCGGCGGCGCTGGCGCATCCGAGACTGGTGGCGCTGTGTTTCTTTTTGCTGGTCGCCGGCTGCGGCATGCTGCTGCCGTTTATCGGCACGGATTTCTTCCCGCAGGTGGATGCGGGCCAGATAAGGCTGCATGTGCGGTGCCCGGGCGGCACGCGGATTGAAGAAACCGAGCACCGGTTTTCGGAAGTGGAAGACCAGATCCGGCAGGTGATTCCGGCGGAGGAATTGACCGATATGCTGGACAATATCGGGCTGCCGTACAGCGGCTACAACATTGCGTTGAGCGACACGGCGACCATCGGCCCGTTCGACGGAGACATTCTGGTGTCGCTGCGGGCGGGCGATCACCACTCGACGTGGGGCTATGTGCGGGAGTTGCGGCGCCGGTTGAACCGGCAGTTTCCGGACCTGACGTTTTTCTTTCAGCCCGCCGATATCGTGGGGCAGATTCTGAATTTCGGCCTGCCGGCTCCGATTGACGTGCAGGTGGTTGGGCCGCTGGTGAACGCGCCGAAGGATTACAACCTGGCGCAACAGATTGCGCGGCGGATGCAGCGGATTCCGGGCGCGGTGGACGTGCATCTGCAACAGGTGAACGACGTGCCGGAGATGCGGTTCAACGTGGACCGGACGCGGGCGGACCAATTCGGCCTGACGGAGCGGGACGTGGCAAACAGCATGTTGATCTCGCTCAGCTCATCGAGCCAGGTGTCGCCGAACTGGTGGATCAATCCCGCGAATCAAGTGGATTATCTGGTGGCGGTGCAGACGCCGCCGTACCGCGAGGATTCGACGGCGGCGTTGATGGGGACGCCGATTCACGGCGCGGGCAGCGATACGCAACTGTTGAGCAACGTGGCAACGATGAGCCGCGGCGTGACGGCGGCGGTGGTGAATCACTACAATGTGCAGCCTCTGTTCGACGTGTACGCGAACGTGCAGGACCGCGACCTGGGCGGAGTGGCGCGGGATGTGGACGGGGTGCTGGCGGATTTCCAGAAGAAGCTGCCGGCCGGGAGTTTTTTCGAGACGCGCGGGCAGGTGGAGACGATGCGGACGTCGTTTGTGGGAATGGGCCTGGGGATGATTTTCGCGATCGTGCTGGTGTATTTCGTGATGGTCGTGAATTTTCAATCCTGGCTGGACCCCTTCATTATTCTGATGGCCGTGCCGGGGGCGCTGGCGGGAATTCTGGTGATTCTATTCGTGACCGGAACGACCGTGAACGTGCCGTCGATGATGGGGGCGATCATGAGCATCGGCGTGGCGACGGCGAATAGCATTCTGCTGGTGAACTTCGCCAACGATTTGCGCCTGGAAGGCGTGAACGCCAGAACGGCCGCGTTCCAAGCGGCCAGGACAAGACTGCGGCCGGTGATTATGACGGCGCTGGCGATGATGGTGGGCATGCTGCCGATGGCGCTGGGATTCGGCGAAGGCGGAGAGCAGAACGCTCCGCTCGGCCGGGCGGTAATTGGCGGATTAGCGCTGGCGACGGTGGCGACGCTGTTTTTTGTGCCGGTGGTCTATAGCGTGCTGCGGCGGAATGCGCCGCGGCATTTCGACGATACTGAAGTGGAAGGATTCGGTTAAAACACTTGTGGAAACGCGGCCGCAGTTGGATTCCGAGATCGCGCACCACGTGCGTCCGCCGCACAGGAAGGCATCCCGCGGGCGTCTGGTGGCGGCGCTGGTAGCGTTTGGGCTGTTGCTGGCGGCGGCCATTGCAGCCGGTCTGATTCCCCGATTACATCGTGAACGCGCGCTGGCGGCGGCGGTTCGCGAGGATGCGGCGCAAGCTCCGGTGGTGAGCGTGGCGCGGGTCGAAGAATCGGAGGCGCGCGGGAATCTGGAATTGCCCGGCAATCTGATGCCGCAAGTGGAAACTCCGGTCTATGCGCGCGCCGATGGGTACGTGCGGCGGCGCCTGGTCGATATGGGCGACCACGTTCGCGCGGGCCAAGTGCTGGCGGAAATTGAAACGCCGGAACTGGATCAGCAGATCGAGCAAGCCAACGCCGCGCTGTCGCAGGCCCGGGCAAACCTTCTGCAGATGCAGGCGAACGGGGCGCAGGCGCGGGCGAACTTGAACTTGGCCGCGGTGACGGCGCGGCGCTGGAAAAACCTGGCGGCCAAAGGCGTCTTCGCGCAGCAGGATGCGGATGAGAAGCAGGCGAACCTGGAGGCGCAGCAGGCGCAGGTGCAGGCGGCCGAGGCGGGAATCGCGGTGGCGGAGAACACGATTGCCGGAGGCGAGGCGAACCTGCGGAGGCTGGAGGATCTGAAATCGTTCGATAAGGTGGCGGCGCCCTATGCGGGCGTGATTACCGCGCGCGATCAGAATCTGGACGCGGGGACGCTGATTAACGCCGGCAATAACGGCCCGAACCGCGAACTGTTCCGGGTGGCGCAGGTGGATCCGCTGCGCATTTTCGTGAATGTGCCGCAGACGTACGTGGAATCGATCCGGCCGGGCCAGACGGCAAAGCTTACCGTCGACGAAATTCCAGGCCGCGTGTTCACCGCGACGGTGAAGCGCACTACCGATTCGCTGGACACCACGTCGCGGACGCTGCTGACCATCCTCGAAGTGCCGAATCCCCAAGGGCTGCTATTGCCTGGGATGTATGGCAAGGTGCAATTTGCTCTGACCCATGCGATGCGGACGCTGCTAATTCCCGCCGATGCGCTGGTGGTGCGGGCGGACGGAACGCAGGCGGCGGTGGTGGGAGACGACCGGAAGATCCATTTCCGCAAGATCGGGGTCGGGGTGGATTACGGCGCGCGGGTAGAGGTGACCTCGGGGTTGACCGCGGGCGAGCGCGTGGTGGTGAGTCCCACGGATGTGGTGCGGGAAAACGCCACGGTAGAGCCGCGTGCGTGGGCGAAATAGCCGGGACGCGCGGGTTTTTGCAAAATATTCAAAAGAAGCTGGCGTAATGCGATAATTCCATGTTATGATCCTCGGAATGCGGTTGACTTGAAGGAGGAGTTACATGGCAAATACATTAATTGGATCTGTTAAAGTCCAACCCGGCACAGTTCGGCCCGGCGAATCGGTTTTTGTGCAGGTATGCGATCTGAATGGCCGGCCATATGCGGATAACTCCGGCGTAGCGATCACGATTCAGGGTATTGAAGCGACAGCCCGCTACTATCAATTTTCCACGCCGGGCACCAGACAATTGGTCGTGCGCGCGGTAAAGGGCAGCATCGACGAAACCAGCACGGTCACGGTGCAGGTCTCCGGAGCGCCACTCGAGTACACGCGGTCGCTGGGAGCGCCGGTGCAGTCGGCGATGCCCATTATCCAAGCGACGCTGAAGCTCGGAGACCCCTATACGGCGACGTTCGCGTTAAACACTCCCAACTCCCTTCAGCCAGTGCTGGCCCAACAGAATGCGCAGGCCCCGGCGGGCGCGGCGGCGGTCAAGCCCCCGGCCCCAGCCGCGGCTGCTGCTCCTCCCGCCGAGTTTCTGGCTTTCTCAAAGGCGCTTACCGCATTGCCAGTTAGCGCGGATGCGGCAAAACCTGTTCCTAAAATCACAACGGTGGCCGGCGTTACCGCGACCTTATCGGGCGCGTTGGGAATTCTTGGGCGCGAAATTATAAAGCCTGCGCCGATGGCCACCAGCTACAAGTGGGATTTCGGCGACGGGACTACTATAACCACCCAATCGCCCACCGCGACCCACAATTACTTTCCGGCGATCCAGGCGGATACGGTGGCGCATAGCTTCAACGTGAGTTGTACGGTGGTCCACGATAACCTGACGGTGACGCGGACTCTGGTTCTGATTTCCGCCTATGGAATTTCCAAGCGGCTGGGTTCGGTGGTGCCCCATCACACGGGCGACGAATTCGCCGTTTTCCAGCATGCCGCATTCTCCGGCTCGATGATCGTACACAACATCGAAGCGGAAGCGATTACTCTAAACCGCATGGCGGTGGT
>JBDTAT010000131.1:0-9392 GCA_039924505.1 Bryobacteraceae bacterium | reverse complement strand
GCCGGAGTGCCGCCCGAGATCATGGGCATCGGTCCGGTGGTGGCCATTCCGAAAGCGCTGGCGCTGGCCGGTATGAAGCTGGAGGATATCGACCTGATCGAACTGAACGAGGCATTCGCCGTGCAGGCGCTGGCGGTGATCCGGCAGGCGGGGCTCAATCTCGACATCCTGAACGTGAATGGTGGCGCCATCGCGTTGGGGCATCCGTTGGGCTGCACGGGCGCGAAACTGACGGCGACGATTTTGTCGGAGATGGAGCGGCGCGGCGCGCGCTACGGCATGGTGACGATGTGCGTCGGCGGCGGGCAGGGCGCGGCCGGAATTTTTGAGCGGATGTAATCCGCGGGAGAGCGGCATGGCAACTACAGCACCATCCATCGCGAAGTCGAAGGGCGGAGCATTTCTGTTGGGCGAAGTCGCGCCCGGCGACATTTTCACGCCGGAAGATTTCACGCCCGAACATCGCGCCATCGCGCGCACGACGGATGAATTCTGGAACAAGGAAATCGCTCCGCGCCTGCAGGAGATCCGTCACCTGACGCCGGGTGTGGCCGCCGGAATCCTGAAGAAATCCGCGGAACTGGGTCTGACGGCGGTGGTGATTCCGGAACGTTTCGGCGGCATGGAGATGGACCTGACGTCGATGATGATGGTGGCCGAAGGCGTAGCGCGCGATGGATCGTACTCAGCGTGGCACGGCGCGCACACCGGCATCGGGACGCTGCCGCTATTGCTGTTCGGCACCGAGGAACAAAAGCGGAAATACCTGCCGAAGCTGGCATCGGCCGAAATGATTGCGGCGTATTGCTTGAGCGAGCCGCAGGCCGGCTCCGACGCGCTGGCCGCACGAACACGGGCCGATTTGAGCCCGGACGGGACGCACTACATCCTGAATGGGCAGAAGATGTGGATCACCAACGGCGGCTACGCGGATTTATACACGGTGTTCGCCAAAATCGGCGGCGAGAAGTTCACCGCATTTCTGGTAGAACGGAAATTTCCCGGTGTCACGCCCGGCGCCGAGGAACAAAAGATGGGGATCAAGGGCAGCTCCACCACCGCCGTGTATTTCGATAACGTGCCGGTGCCGGCCGATAACGTGCTGGGCGAAATCGGGCGCGGGCACATTATCGCGTTTAACATTTTGAATCTGGGGCGCCTGTTATTAGGGCCGTTCGCGGTTGGAGGCGCAAAGGACGTACTGGCGGTGAGCATTCGATACGCGAAAGAACGCCACGCGTTCGGAAAGGCGATCGCGGAGTTCGGCATGATCCAGCACAAGCTGGCCGAAATGGCGGTGCGGATTTATGCGGCCGAGAGCACAACGTATCGCGTGATCGGCTTGATCGAAGCCGAGTTGGACGGCTTCTCCTGGGAACATCCGGATGCGGCGCGGACGATGCTGAAGGCGGTGGAAGAGTTCGCGCCGGAATGCTCGTATATCAAAGTGCTGGCCTCGGAAATGCTCGACTACGTGGTGGACGAAGGGGTGCAGATTCACGGGGGTTACGGCTTCCATCAGGATTACGCAGTGGAGCACGCCTATTGCGACTCGCGCATTAACCGGATTTTCGAGGGCACCAATGAGATCAACCGGCTGCTGGCCACCGGAATGCTTCTGAAGCGCGCGCAGCGTGGGCAACTGCCGTTGGTGGAAGCGGTGAAGAAGCTGCAGGCGGAGTTACTCAGCGGACCGGCGCCCGCTGCCAACGGCGGAGCCGGCGAAGCTAACCGGTTGATCGCGGCCGCGAAGAAAACCGGACTGTTCGTGTTGGGCGCCGCCTATCTGCGTTATCAAAATTCGCTCGAAGAGCAGCAGGAAGTAGTGGCCGGTATCACCGACATCCTGATGAGCGCGTTCGCCATGGAATCGGCGAGCCTGCGGGCGCAAAAGATTGCCGCGTCGGGTCGCAGCGCGGAAAACGCGATAGAAATGAGTACTGTGTTCGCGCAGGAGGCGATGGAGACGATTGAGACTACTGCGCGCTGCGTGCTGGCCGCATGCTCGGAAGGCGACGAATTACGAACCCAGCTGGCCGTGCTTCGGCGCTTCACGAAGCGCGAGCCAGTGGACACGATCGGTTTGCGGCGGAAGATTGCCGCGCGTCTTTTGCAAGCCGGGCGGTACGCCGTCTAGTCCGGTGCGGCCGCGCGTCGTGGTGCTGGTCGGGTTGCCCGGAGCTGGCAAATCGACGTATCTGAAGCGGCTCGGACAGGCGGGCATATCAAGCGATGAAATCCGGCTATTGCTCGCCGACGATATCGAGGACCAGACGGTTCATCGGCGGGTATTCGCCACGGTTCGTTACCTCATCCGGCAGCGGCTGGAGTTGCGGCGGCCGGTTACCTTCGTCGATGCGACGAATCTGACACCCCGCGAACGGCGCCCGTACGTTACACTGGCGCATTTATACGATGCCGGCGCCGAGGCGGTATATTTCGACGTCCCCGTTGAGGTGTGCCAACAGCGGAACCGAGCGCGCGGCCGAATGGTGCCGGAGGCTGTGATTGCACAGATGGCGGCGCGCCTTGTGCCGCCTGCTCTCACGGAAGGTTTTTCGAGAGTAATAGTCGTCCGCGCCGACTAATTCGAGAGTGGCGAAATCCTACGACCGGTTGTTTAAGTCCTTGGCGGAAGACGATCCGCGCGGCGTGCTGCATGTATTCGGGAGTCTGCCGCTGGAGGCGGCGGCGGAAGTGGAACCGCTCGACCGGGAGTTGGGGCTGCCGGTATTGGCGGTGGACCATTTGTACCGGGTGCGCAGCGGGAAGCGCGAATGGCTGGCACATTACGAAGTGCAGACGCACTATGAAACGGACGTTCCGGCGCGATTATGCCGGTACGGCGCGTCGCTGGCGCTGAAGTTTCAGCTTCCGATTGAAACCGTGCTGGTGATGCTGGTGGAGCGGCACGCGCCGGCCTCGATTACAAATCGGCATCGAATGAAATTGGGGGCTGTAACGATCGAGACCAAATTCCGCGTCGTGCGGATGTGGCATTTGGATGGCGAGGCAGTGGCTGCCGCGGGACGGCCGAAATTGCTACCGTGGGTAACGCTGATGCGGCACTCCGCGGATCTACTCCGCCGGGTGGCAGCGGAGATTATGAGCCTCCGGGACCGCGAACTGGCGGCGCAATTCCGGTTGCTGGGCGGCCTGCGTTATCATAGGGGTGAAATCGCGGATATGCTGGGAGGGATCGGCGCCATGTATAGCGAAGCGATGATCAAGGAATCGGACTTCTACCAGGAAATTCTGGAAGAAGGTCTAGCGAAAGGCCAAGCGGAGGGTCTGGCGAAAGGCGAGGCCGAAGGCTTGGCGAAAGGCGAGGCAAAAGGCGAGGCAAAAGGCTTGGCCAAGGGCCGGGTGGAGGCGACTCGCCGACTGGCGGCGCAGGTGATTGCGGCACGGTTTCCTGAACTTAAAGTTTCCGTGGAGCAATTGGCGGGATTGGATGCCGATGCGGTTGAAGCGCTGCTCGGCCGGATACTCAAGACCGACGACATCGAAACTGCGAGGCGGGAAATCGACGCAGCCCGAAGCTCTTCGATTCAGGAATTCGTGTAAAGTCCCATCGCCTGTTTGGCCTTGCGGACGGTATCGTTGGCGATGATAGAAACGCGACCGGCGCCTTGGCGCAACACGTCGGCAACGTAGCCGGCATCGGCGGTGATGCAGCGGTAGTTTTCCTGAATCGGTTCCAGGTGCGCGATAACGGACTCGGCTACCTGCTTTTTCAGATCGCCGTAACGCATGCCTGCGAAATGCTCGCGCATCCGTTCCTCCGGCCATTCCTCGAAGGCCTGGAAAATATTCAACAGATTTGCCACACCGGGTCCGGGATTCGCAAAATCGACCGAGGGGTTCGAGTCGGTGGTGGCGCGGGAAAACTTTTTGCGGATCACCGGCGGGGGATCGAGCAGCGCGATGGAATGACCGGAGCCGGGAGCGGACTTGCTCATCTTTTTTTCCGGCTCATCCAGGCCCATAATCCGCGCACCGACGGTCGCCAGACGCGTTTCCGGCATGACGAAAGTATCGCCGAAGAGAGAATTAAAACGTTGGGCAATGTCGCGGGTCAGCTCCAGATGCTGGGCCTGATCGCCGCCGACCGGGACAATCGCGGCCTGATAGAGTAGAATGTCCGCTGCCATTAAGACGGGATATTGCAGTAACCCGTCGCCGATGGTCTCCTGCGCCTGCGATTTGGCTTTGAATTGGGTCATGCGCTCCAGCCAACCGATGGGCGTAACGCAGGTGAGCATCCAGGCCAATTCGGCGTGCGCGGGAACGGAAGACTGCACCACCAGCGCGGAATGTTCCGGATCGATTCCCAAAGCGAGCAGCAGTCCGGCCAGCTCGAGAATTTTCGCGCGGAGCTCGGCCGGCGGTTGGTACGCGGTGATGGCGTGCAGGTCGACGATGCAATAGATGCTATCGTAGTCGTACTGAATCCTGGCCCAATTCTTCAACGCGCCCAGGTAATTTCCGATGTGGGTGTTGCCAGTGGGTTGGATGCCGGACAGTACTCGTGCTCGCATGCGGATTGGAGGATGAATTCCTATCGTAAACGAAGTGCAGATCGAAAAGTGGGTTTATGGCGGCGACGGCCTCGCACGCGATAACGGGCGAGTGGTGCTGACGCCGTTCGTGCTGCCGGGCGAAAGGGCGCGCGTAGAGGTGGTGACGGAGAAGGCCGACTTGGTGCGCACGAAATTAACAGAAGTGGTATCGGCGGCGGCCGATCGCGTGACAGCGCCATGCATCTACTTTCAACGCTGCGGCGGCTGCCAATACCAACATGCGGCCTATGAATTCCAGGTGGCGCGAAAAGCGGAAATTCTGCGGGAGCAATTGCGGCGCGTCGGACGGATCGAATTCGCGGGCGAAATCAAGACGGTGGCGGGCGAGCCGTTCGGGTACCGCAACCGCAGCCAGTTTCACCTGGACGGCCGCCGGATGGGCTACTACGAAGGCACGTCCCACAAGCTACTGCCAATTGAGCAGTGCCTCATTTCGTCCCCGAAGATCAATGCAACTCTGGCTGCTTTGCGTGGAATGACGCGCGACCCGCGCTTCCCGAATTTCATCCATGAGATCGAGCTTTTCACGAACGAAACCGAGGTTCAGATCAACGTGCAGCGCACGGACCGCCCGTTGGCGCAGCGATTCTTCGACTGGTGCGCGGACGAGATTCCGGGGATGGTGCCGGGGCCTCTCGATTATGCGGCGGCGGGCGGGCGCTTCCGGGTGAGCGGCAAATCGTTTTTTCAAGTGAATCGATTCCTGGTGGATGCGCTGGTGGACGCGGTGCTGGGCGACGCGAAGGGCGCGAGCGCCTTGGACCTATACGCGGGAGTGGGTTTGTTCGCACTGAAACTGGCGCGATGTTTTAGCCCTGTGTGGGCGGTGGAGCAGAGCGGAAGCGCAGTAGAAGACCTGTACTGGAATATCGATCGCGCGGGCGTGAAAATCCAGGTGGCGCAGAAACGCGTCGAGGAATTTCTCGCATCCGCGCAAGCATCGCCGGATTTTGTGGTGGCGGATCCACCGCGGGCCGGACTCGGCAAACAGGTGGTGGAACGCCTGGTGGCATTGAAGCCGCGCGTGGTGATGCTGGTTTCCTGCGATCCGGCGACGCTGGCGCGCGATCTGGCTGTGTTCGCCGCGAGCGGCTACCGGATTGAGAAGTTGACCATGATCGACCTGTTTCCGCAGACCTATCATATGGAGACCGTGGCGCGGCTGGCGCCCGGATAGCGCCGGATTTCGAGAGGGCCGCTTGCCGGCGCGCGCCGGTCTGCAGCTTCCAGAGTGGCTCGGCGAACAAGGTTGACTTCAACGAGAGGTTGGCGATACTCTCTCATTTCAGGTGCTCCAGATTGCTTACCGGGAGGTTGGTGCGATGCGCGGGCTGCTCCCAGTCATATTTTTGAGCGTAGGTTGCGCTTGCCTCTACGGCCAAACGCTGGGCGAGATTGCCGGCGAGATAAAGGATGCCTCAGGCGCTTCGGTTCCGGGCGCCGCGGTTACAGTGACCAACGCGGGAACAAACGCGGCGCGCACGGCGGCGACAAACGATTCGGGAATCTACAATTTTCCCGCGCTACCGCCGGGGATGTATTCGGTGCGCGTGGAACATGCGGGATTCCGGCCGTCCGCGCGGAACGACATTGAATTACAGGTGCAGCAAACCGCGCGCGTCGATTTCACGATGACGGTGGGCGATGTGGGGCAATCGATTGAAGTGACGGCCGCTGCGCCACAATTGAATACCGAGGATGCCACGGTCGGCACGGTCATCGAGAATAAACGCATCGTCGACTTGCCGCTGAATGGGCGCGACTTCCTGCAGTTGGTGGGGCTGAGCCCGAACGTGACGACCGGGTTTGCAGCCCCGGGACAGGCGGCGTTACGGGCCGGCGGCAGCCGCGCCAGCGAGAACATTTCCGTAATGGGCGAGCGCGGAACGGCCAATTATTACACGCTGGACGGAGTTAACGATACGGACGTCAATTTCAACCTTTATATTTTCCTGCCGTCGATTGACGCTCTGGAAGAATTCAAAGTGCAGACCGGCGTGTATCCGGCCGAGTTCGGGCGCGAGGCCAGCCAGATCAACGTTTCGACTAAATCGGGCACTAACCAGTTTCACGGAGCGCTGTTTGAGTTTCTGCGTAACGACGTGCTGGACGCCAAGCAGTATGACTTCATCGGCACGTCTCCGGCGAAAAATCCGTTCAAGTGGAATCAGTATGGATTCACGCTGGGCGGTCCAGTCTGGATTCCGAAAGTCTTCAATGGCCACGATAAGTTGTTTTTCATGTCGAACTACGAGGGGTTTCGGCTGCGGCAATCGAACAACGCGTTGTACACTGTGCCGACGGAAACGCTGCGCGGCGGCGACTTCTCATCGTTGTTGCCGGGCAACGTGCTCTACGATCCGAATACAAAGACGGGACCGGGGACCGGCACGCCCTACCCTGGCAACATCATTCCGAAAAACGAGATCAGTGCAACGTCCGTGAAACTCCTGCAATACCTTCCGCCGCCGAACCTGGTTACGCCGACACTGAACAAAAATTATGAGATCGTCCAGGCATCGCCGACGAACAAGGACCAGTTCACGCAGCGCATCGATTGGGTGGAGAGCGAAAAATCGACCTGGTTCGGGCGCTATAGCTGGACGGATGAAAATTCGCTGGCGCAAGGCATCTACCTTAACGGCAGCACGGTGGTTTCGAACGCCAAGCAGGCGATGATTTCCAATACACGGATCTTCTCGGCAACGAAAGTGAACGAGGCGCGCTTCGGCGTGAACGATTTTCATAACGTGCTGGGCACGGAGCTGGCGGGCAAGACGGACGTCGTCGATCAACTCGGAATTCCCGGGCTGACGGGGGTCAATTCGTTGAGTTGGGGCATTCCGCAAGTGGGCGGATTCACCGACGGGATCAGCACGTTCGGGAACAATACCAGCGCGCCCTTCGTGGTGGCCGACACGACGTTCCAGTTTGTGGATAATTTTTCGTGGACGTTCGGGAAACACGCGGTCCGGTTTGGCGGAGAGGTCCGGCGCGACCGTTACAATCAGTACGGCAATGAATTTTCGCGCGGGCAGTTTCTGTTTAACGGCTCGATGACGCGCAATCCGAAAACGAATTCCGGCGGGGACTCGCTGGCGGACATGCTGACGGGATTCTGTTCGACGTGCGCGGACGCCACGTCGCTGGCGTTCACGCAATTCCGCGCCACCAGCCAGGCGTACTACATCGACGACACATGGCGCGTCGCGCCCAAGCTGACCGTCAGCCTGGGATTACGCTACGAGTACACGCAGCCGTGGAACGACAAGAGCCAGAACATCCTCAGCACGCAGGTTCCGTTTCTGCTGAATACGACGAATGCGACCGATCCCGGCGTGCAGCCGACTATCGTGCGGCCGGGCAGCGGCGATTTTTATACGGGACACGAGAACATCCGGTTCGCGGCGCCGATCCAGGTGGCGCGGGAAAACCTGTATGGGAGCGGCGCGTTGGTGAAACCGGATTACCGCGACTTTGCGCCGCGAGTGGGGGTTGCCTACAGTCCGGCATCGAACTGGACCATCCGCACCGGGTTCGGAATTTTCTATTCGCAGGATTCGGGGAACTCGCGGTTCGATATGGCGCGCGGTTGGGGACGCATCAACCAGCAGAGCAACCCCAATGCGCCGAACGTGTCGTATCAAAATTTCATCGGCTTCAACGGCTCCTTCATTACGCTGAGCGTGCCGAACGTTTATGAGCTGAAGCCGGATCTCAAGTCGCCTTACACGATTCAATACCTGTTGAACATTCAACATCAGTGGGGATCGAAGACGGTGGTGGAGGTTGGCTATGACGGCAGCGAAGGGCATCGCCTGGAGGGATTGCAGAACATGAATCCGGCGATTCCGGGGACGGTTGGGAACGCCAGTTCGCGGGCGCCGTTTCCTTACCTGGGAATTATTCAGGCGGTGCAGGGCGAAGTGAACAGCAACTACCAGGCGCTGAGCGTGAAGGTGACGCGGCGGCTGGCGGCGGGGTTGACGTATCTGAGCGCCTATACGTGGTCGAAATCGTTGGACGATGGGAGCGCGCTGCGCGGGACGGCGAGCGACATTCTGCCTCAGGATAGCCGGTGCCTGGCGTGCGACTACGGCTATTCGGCGTTCAATATTCCGAACCGCTTCGTGACTTCGGTTTTGTATGAAGTGCCGTTTGGAAAAGGGAAGCGATTCGCAAACACGGGCGGCTTGATGAACGAGATCCTCGGCGGCTGGCAGGTTGGCTCGATTGTGACGTGGGAATCCGGTCTTCCACTGAATACGCAAGCCGGCGTCGATGAACCGGGGACCGGCGGGTACGGCGAGATCCGGTTGAACTCAACGGGAATTTCTCCGAATCTCGCGGGAGGCCAAGCGACGACGGGGCGCTGGTTCAATCCGGCGGCGTTCGCATTGCCGGCGCCGGGCACGTTCGGAAACTTCATGCGCAACGAGCTGGAAGGACCGTCGCTGTTCAATTGGGATTCTTCTGCGATTAAGAATTTCCGGATTCGTGAGGGCCAGAACCTGCAATTCCGGTGGGAGATGTTCAACGCCGGGAATCATGCGAACTGGGCGGAGCCGAATCCAAATTGGAGCAGCACGAATCCGGCGAAGCCGGGGGCGGCATTTCTTACGATTTCCGGCACGCAAACGGCGATGCGGGAGATGCAGTTTGCGTTGAAATATACGTTCTGAGGACGGGCTATTTTGAACTTCAGGAAGATGGTTGTTGGCACGTCGGTGTTGGCGCTGGTTGCGGCGGTGTCCGTAGCCGCGCAATCGAGAGGGCGTGGAGGCGGCGCAAGAGGCGACCGGACGCGGG
>JBDTAT010000130.1:0-4493 GCA_039924505.1 Bryobacteraceae bacterium | reverse complement strand
GGCGGAAGGAGCTGACGCTCTATAACGTGCGCCGCTCCAATCACGACACGGAAGAGGCGGTGCGGCTGCTCGCCGAGCGCGGAGCGCTATTCGCGCCGCTGGTGACGCATACGCGCCCGCTCGATCGGGTGCAGCAGGCGTTCGATCTGGTGGAGCACTACGCCGACGGGGTGGGCAAGCTGGTGGTGGAACTGTAGAGCGGCGGCTTGGCTGTGCGCGTGCAATAAGGGCATGACGCTAAAACCGCCGTTCGACCGCATCACCATCGAATCCGGGAAAATCGGCGGCCAACCTTGTGTTCGCGGTTTACGGCTCACCGTGAAGCGTGTATTGGAAGCAATGGCAACATACCCGGATCGCGCGGACCTTTTTCAGGAGTATCCCGCGCTGCAGGAAGAGGATTTACGGCAGGTATTGGCGTATGCCGCTGCGAATCTCGACGATCGTGTCGAGATTTTGGACCTTGTGTCGTAGACCGTGTGTACAAGTTACTGTTGGATGAAGGAATTTCCTGCCGCACCGCTCCGCTCCTCCGATCTCGCGGGGTGGATGCCATTCATGCTGAAGAGGCTGGGCTGAAGAGGCTGGGCTGAATTCGGCGCGTGACGTCGAATTGCTTGCGTATGCCCGTCAGCAAGGGCGTACTCGCGTGACTCTGGACCTCGATTTTCATCAGGTGTTGGCCGAATCGCGATCGACGGGTCCTTCCGTGATCCTGCTGAGGTTTCAGAATCTCCGTGCGGGCGCCACGGCGGAACTGATTCTTCGTGTGTTGATTGCGCGCGGAGCAGAACTCGAAGCGGGAGTGGCTATTACGGTAACGCCGCGTGGCGCGCGCCTGCGGAAACTTCCGTTGAAAGTTCCGTCGTAGAGTAGCGTTCAGTCTTTGTTATCCATGAAGGCGTAGCCGATCATGTGGCAGACGATCAGGTGAGCGTCTTCGATGCGGCCCATGTGGGGTTCGGCTACTTGAATGTTCAACTGCGCCAGTGGGCCGAGTTTGCCGCCGTCGCGTCCGGTGAGGGCGAGCGTTTTGCAGCCGATTGAGTTTGCGTATTCGATTGCGCGGAGAACGTTCGGTGAATTGCCCGAGCCGCTGATGCCCATCACCAAGTCGCCGGAGTTGGCGAAATTTTTTAATTGCTCTACGAACACGGAGTCGTAACTGACGTCGTTGGAATACGCCGTCAGGGTCGGCAGCGAATCGGTGAGGGCCATGATGCGGAACCGCTGCTTGCGGTTGTAACTGGCCCCTTTGACGATGTCGCACGCGAAGTGCGACGCAGTGGAGGCGCTGCCGCCATTTCCACAGACGAAAATATGGCGCGCATTCGACCGCGCCTCCTGAAACCAATCGATCGCCTGGCCGATTTTCGCCGTATCGAGACGCGCCAGCGCATCCACTAACTGTGCGCGGTATTGTTCTGGAAAAGTCATAAACTCCTTGCCAGCGCGAGTGCGCCGTATAATACGCTATCGTCCGCCAACGCGGCGGGAACCACATCGATCCGGGCGCGCGACCAATCCGTCAACTGGCGCCGCAACTCGCTGCGCAGCGGAACAAATAGCGCGTCGCCCGCTTTCGCGATGCCGCCGCCAATCACGATGCGGGCAGGATTCAGCAGCATGATGCAGGCTTTCAAGCCCAGGGCCAAGTCCACCACATAGCGCTCGACGAACGCCGGGTCTTTCAATAACCGCTCGGCTGTATGGCCGTGATCGCGCTCCATCCACAGTCCGGAACACATCCGTTCCAGACAGCCGCGCGCGCCGCACAAACAGACGGGTCCGCCGGGACGGACCGTCAAATGGCCGATCTCTCCGGCATAGGAATCGGCGCCGCGGCAAATCTTATCCTCTACAATGATACCGCCGCCGATGCCGGTGGATATGGTCATGTAGAACAACGGATCGGCGCCGCGCCCAGCCCCGTGACGGGCCTCGCCCAGTGCGCCGGCGTTGGCATCGTTCTCCAGAATTGCCGGGACGCCCAGCATTTCGCCAATATGCGCGGCCAACGGAAAATCCTGCCATCCGCCGACGTGCGTCGAGAGAGCCACGCGCTGGCGGTTGAACTCCACCGGACCGCCGAAGCCGATACCGCAGCGCGTGAAGCCGAATTGCGCGAGCCATTGCCGCGCAACCGGCTCCATGTGCTGGAGCATCCAGTCGCGTCCGCCGCCGCGGTCCGTTTGACGGGATTCGCGCGCGACGATTCGGTCGTCCTCGAACACCGCCATCGAAAATTTTGTGCCGCCGATATCGATTGCGAGGGTCTTCATTCGTCCCATGCCCGGCCGGCGGCGAGCACTTCTTCAGGCGAGGCCGTTCCGGTGCCCTTCTTCATGATGGTGATGGAGGCGACCAGATTTCCGAAGCGCGCCGCCTCGCGCGCCGATCCGGTGGCGGCCAGGGCGCATGCCGCACCCGCGGAAAAGCTATCCCCCGCGCCGCAAATATCGACGGGCTTTCCCACCGGGCGTGTCTTCACCCATTCCTCGTTGTGTTCGGTCACGAGCAACGCGCCGAGCGGTCCGTGCGTGACCAGCAGCAATCTGGCGCCAATGTGCCGCCGCAGCGCGGGATAGTCCACGCGGCCCAATGCGCGCAGCGACGCCGCCTCCGCTTCTTCCTTGTTCGGCTTCACAATGGCGTGGCGGAACAGTTCGGAGCGCATCCGGGAATCCACCCAGACTACTTTGTCCGCGTGCTTGCGCGCCAGATCACCCAGAATTTCGCGGAGGCGCGGCGTAACGGCGCCCCCTTGGCCGGTCTCGGCCTGATCGGAAACCAGGATGACATCGTACCCGGCGATGGCCTCGCGCAAGTGCTCCGCCAGCGCGCGGTCGACATCTTCGGGGATGGGACGCGGGTTGATAAAATCGACCCGCGGGCGGTCTTCTTCGCCTGTAATCCGGTTCAGCAATTTCGTATAGGTGAACGTCGATACGGCGCTCGAGCGAACGACGTAATCGGTCGAAACGCGGATACCCCGCAAGGCGCGCAATAACTCGAAGCCGTAGCCGTCGTCGCCGACGACACCGAGCACGCCAACGCGTCCTACCTGCAGGGCGGCGAGATTATTCGCGACGGTTCCGGCCGCGCCTGGGGTCACTTCGGTGGCGGTGACGGCGATGCGCGGGATGGCGGTCTCACGGGACGGCTCACCCAAGGCCGGGTCGTAGCGGCACCACCGGTCCAGGCAAATATCGCCTACTACTAAAGCGCGCAGCTTGGGAAAACTCTCCAGGATTTCCGCGGCCGTCATAATTCCGCGGGCTCCCGTCCGAACTCGCGCCAGAGGGCGGGAAATGTCGCCCGATGATTTCCGCAAAAATAAAAGCTTTCGCCGCCATCGGCGACCGTGCGGACAAGAATGGTTTTGTGCGGGCGGAAATAATAGCCGGGATCGGTTTTGGGCAACTCTTTATGGTAGTCGCCGTGAATCGGCACCAGGTCGAAGACGGCGGTGGTGAATTGCCGGATGGCGCGGCCTTCCTGCCGGGCCACGTTGCGCGACATCGCCAGAGCCTTCAGATACACCTCCGGCCCCATGATCGCCGAGCCGTAGTTCAGAAGGACGCCGCCTTCGAGGCGCTCGATGGTTTTGGCGAAGATGAGGAAGTCGCGGTAGCTGGTTTCGCCCAGCGCGGCGCCATCGCAGTTGGGATGCTCGTGCAGAATGTCGTAGCCGATGCCGCAGTGCACGGTTACCGGGATCGAGAGGCGCCAGGCGGCGGCGAGCACGCTGAGATCGCGATGCGGATAATCGCCGGCGGCGATGCGGCGTCCCACATTTTCGCCGAGGCCCAAACCTTCCGACGCGGCTTCGCGAATCCAATCGTTGAGCTCTCCTGTTTCGCGCCACAATCCGAACTCGCCGGTGCGGATGTAGCGATTCACGCTTTCGGTGGTGGCGCCAATGCGCGCGAGCTCGTAGTCGTGAATGGCTCCGGCGCCGTTCATCGCGACGTGATCGATAAAGCCGCGCTCCAGCAGGTCGATGATATGCCGGTTGACGCCGGCGCGGAGCAAATGCGCCCCCATCAACAAAATGCGCGCACGTCCATTGGACTTCGCCCGTTTCATGCGCGCCGCGACGACTGCCAGATCCGGGTGAGAGAAGGGAGGCGTTTCGCCGCCAAGGGCGAGCCAGTGATCGATATGGAGATCGTGGGTACGCTCGGCGAGGGGCAACACCCGCAGCCGCGAGCGGTCGAAAACTTCGTATTTGGATTTCATTGCGGAGGGAAAAGAGCGTCGACTAATTGCGCGTGTGGAAGATAATTCGGCACGATGAAATCCGCCCCGACGCCGATAAGCCGTTTGCGTTTCCATTCATCGATGACGACGCATTCCGGCTCCGTGGTGGCGACACCGACGGTGATGCCACCCACCTGTTTCACGTTTTCGATCTCCACGTAGCCATCTCCGAAACCCAGAAACTCCTCGCCGCGAAACGCGGCGGACTCGATAATCCGGCGGATGAGAAT
>JBDTAT010000129.1:0-8639 GCA_039924505.1 Bryobacteraceae bacterium | reverse complement strand
TAGGCGACGCGGGGGACGGCGGCCCGGCTGCGGCGGGCGAGCTGAGCAGCCCGCGCGACGTGGCCGTGGACCCGCTCGGCACGGTTTATTTTTCCGATCAGGACAATCAACGTGTGCGCAAGCTGAGTCTGGCGGCAATTGCCATCACGGCGGTCGTGAATGCCGCCAGCGGCCAGCCGGGCGCGGTTGCGCCGGGGGAGCGGGTCACGATCTATGGGCAGGGACTGGGGCCTGCCGCCGGTGTGGCGGCGCCTGCGCCGGTGGCCGGATTCGTGGGCGACGTGGCGGGCGGGACCACCGTGCTATTCGATGGGATTGCCGCGCCGGTGACGTACGCTTCCGGCGGACAGGCGAATGCGATTGTGCCGTACGGCGTTGCTACCCGATCGTTCACTTCGATTCAAATCAAGGTTCAGGGTATCTCGTCTGGAATTTATGACGTGGCGGTGGCGGTGGCGGCGCCGGGATTGTTTTCGACGGGTATCAGCGGCGCGGGACAAGGCGCGATTCTGAATCAGGACGGCAGTCTGAACTCGGCCGCGAATCCCGCCGCGCGCGGATCGGTGATTTCGCTCTTCGGCACAGGCGAGGGACAAACCAATCCGCAGGGTGTGACGGGGAGCGTGCCCGCCGGCGTGCTGCCTGTGCCGGCGTTGGACGTCAAAGTGTCGGTCGCGGGCGAGCCGGCGGAGATTCTTTACGCGGGGGCTGCCCCCGGTATCGCGGGCGTATTCCAGGTGAATGCGCGCATTCCGGATGACATTGTGCCCTCGGCGTCCGCGCCGGTGGCGCTAGCGGTCGGCTCCTACGGCGCCCAGCCGGGCGTCACGGTAGCGGTGAATTAAATCGGGAACTATTGTGTCACTTGTAAGTCGAGGGTGACGGTCGCCTGAATGGTCAGGTTGCCCGGCTGCACGGGTGTCGCCGTCGCCCCGCTCGCGAGCACCCCAACCACCGGCATCGGCGTGTACGCAGCGCCTTCAATCGCCGCGAGCACCGCTCCCGTGTGGACGCCCAAACCGTTTGCGATCACGCCTGCGTTGGCCTGCGCCTGCATCGACGCGAGCCGCAACGCCTGTTGCCGCGCCGACGTGTCGTCCTTCAGCGTGAACTGCAGCCGCTGCACGTTGTTCGCTCCGGCTTGCACGGCGGTGTCGACAACCTTGCCGACGCTCGTCAGGTCGCTTACGGTGACCTCTACCACATTTGTTACCGTATAGCCGAGCAAGGTTTGCGGGCCGTTGGGCGGGTAATTATAATTCGGATTCACTGAGTAGCTGATCGTCTTGACGCTCGAATTCGCGCCGAGCAATTGCTGCAGCGCGGCGATGACGGCGCTGGCTTGCGTGGCATTTTGCGCCGTGGCATCCTGCGCGGTGGCCGCCTGGGTGATGACACCCAGATCGATTATTGCCGTATCGGGCGCGATGGAAACGCTCCCCTGCCCGGTGGCGCGAATGAACGGAAGCTGGCGCATCGGCTGCACCTGGCCCAACAGACTGAACGATAGAAACAAGAACGGCAACGCGGTCTTGACCGGCATCGTGCGTCTCCTCCTTTACTTAACTTATCATCGCGCGTGTCGACGCGCGCGCAGCAAGCGGGACCCAACGCTAGCCCCAGTATTCCTCGCCCGGCGCCAAATGAGCCTTCACCACATCGGGGTTCAGCTCAATCCCCAATCCGGGTTTGTCCTGAATGGTGAAGTAGCCCTTTTCAAATACCGGACCGTCCTTAATCACCAGATCCTGCCACCAATCGATGTACTTCGCCAGTTCATGGATACGGAAGTTGCGCATGGACGCTGCCGCGTGCGCCGAGGCGATGGTCCCAACCGGGCTCGCCGGATTGTGCGCCGCCGTCCAGATGCCGTACATTTCGGCGAAGTCGGAAATCTTTTTCGATTCCAGCAGACCGCCCGATTTGGGAATGTCGATATGCACCGCATCGCAGCCTTGCATCTCGATGAGTTTGCGAAACCCTTGCCGGCCGTAGAGATTTTCGCCGGTGCAGATGGGCACTGCGGATGCGCGCGTCACGCGCGCCATCACCTCCGGATTTTCCGGCGGCACGGGATCTTCGAGCCACATAGGGTGTACGTGCTCCAATGCCTTGCAGAGCGTAATGGCGTCGCGGCCGTCGTAGCGCCAGTGCAGGTCGATGGCGAAGTCGCCGTCCTCGCCCAATTCCCCGCGGATAATCTCCATGCCTTTTACAATGCGGCGGATATCGTGCGCCGTCAGGTTCCTAATATATGGGTCGTGTCCAGGCTCTTTGAATCCGGGATCGGCCTGCAGCGGCACGCCGTCTCCCTGAAATTTGAATGCCGTCCAGCCGAATTTTTCGGCCTGGGCGCGGTGAACCACGTCGCGCCACCCGGCCGGATCGTCGACATTTTTCACCACTTGCATGGTGCGGTAGAAGCGCACGCGGTCGCGAAAGCGCCCGCCCAGCAGGTTGCACACCGGCGTTTGCAAAATGCGGCCCGCCAGATCCCAGAGCGCAATCTCGATGCCGCTGGCGGCCGTGACGGTAACGCCGCCCGTGGCGCCATAGCCGCCACTCCGCATCAGCATCTTAGTGTAGAGCTTGTCCACGTTCAACGGGTCTTCGCCGATGACAAGGTCCTTCAACTGTTTCTGGATCATGTCCTTGACGCCGGGACCCCAATAGGCCTCGCCGATTCCGTAGAGGCCGGAGTCGGTTTCAATTTTCACCAGATTCCAATCCCAGGTTCCACGGACGATCATGCATTTTACGTCCGTAATCTTCACCTTATTGCGCTGCGCGGCGGCCAGCCGGTGCAGAGGTAGCGCGGCCGCGGCGGCGCCCAGGAAAGCTCGACGGGAGATTCGTTTCATAATTGCGCCTCGCATAATTTCACCCCGCAACGGAGAATCTTAGCAGGATCTGTTCCGCGGCGGAATGGGGCGGCGGCGATGTCACGGCGGTGATTGTGCTCGCCGGAGCGCTACGCTAAGATTTCGGATGAGACGATCGTGTACCGCGCGCCACCGCGCTGGGAGCGTACTCAAGTGAAGATCGAGTTGACAAAGACGATTGAGGCGCGGAAGCTGAACCCGAGGACGCTCCGGCCGCTGAGTCCCGCGTGGACTACCATTCCGTACGGCGCAATCCTCGAAAACGTCACGCCGGACGGAGACGACGATCAGTTCCAATATTTGGGTGAGCCGTATGAGTGCTCCCACGAAACATTGGCTGGCGCCACGCTGAAAACCGGCGCGGGAGACTCCCATTGACGTTCGTCTGCGCATGGGCGTGGTTGCCGCTGGGCGCGGCGGCGATGCTGGCGCAAACACCACTGGCGGCGTTGAAAGCCGACGCAGAAACGAAATACACGAATTGGGTGGCGTTGCACAGCACGCTGGAATCGACGCTCCGCGCATCGCGTTCCTGCGACCCGGCAGCCAAGGATTCCATCGCCGGCGTGGCTAAAGCGTCCGACGCCCGGTTGGAGGCGTGGGAGCGTTATCTTACGGCGCGTCTGCAGGCATCCCGCGCCGCCCACGGCCTTCGGGACGCGCTTCCGCTGCATGAAGCGGAACTGGCGGAAGCCGGAATTGAGCGCGGCGAGATCCAGCGCGGCCTTTCCAATATTGAAGTGCAAAAAGAAGCGTTGAGCGGGATTCCAAAAGCTGCCGGAGTGGACGTGCGCGAAGCGGCCGGTATTCTCGATCGGCTTCAACCGCTCGCCGAACACCGCGCGGCCGACAAAACGCAGGTGCTGTCGGCGCTGCGCGCGGCGGATGAGGAGGTGCGCAAGTCCGGCGGTGAGGCGGCTGGGCAGCCAACCGCCGGTGCGGGCATCGCCGGCCTGATTCGCTCGGAAGCGGAATTATGGCGCGCGGTATATGAGGCGCGATGGGTCCGCGTGCAGGTGGATTGCATGACCGCCGGAGACAAGCCGGCCAAAGGGAAACGATGAGCGCAAAGGGCACAACGCGCACCATTTTCCTGCGAAGCCAATCAGCGGCAGCGCGCGCCGCCGTGCTGGCCGTGGCGGCGATGTCACTTCCCGCGCAGCCGCCGGTTCCGGATGCCGCGCTCACCCAAAAACGGCTGGCGTACTATGAGGCGTATCGTGTGTGGCGCCAAGCCGATCCTTACCTTGAGCACGATCTGGGCGCGGCGCCTGCGGACGACCTGCACCGCCGCATCGCGGATGCGCGCGCGAAGGCCGTTCAATACACGAACGCGCGCGAGGATTACTATCGCCAGACGTTATCCGGCTTTACGTCCATTATCGGCGCGCTCGGCAATCCGGCGGATCCGGTTGGCATGGACGATGTCGTCAATACTATCGAGACGCAGCAGGCCGCGTTGGCCACGCAGATCTCGGAACTCTCCAAAACTCTAACTGCGCTGGGAGCGGACAATCGGAAATCTTTGCAGCGGCAAGCGGCCGAGCGGCAGTCGGCCGCGCTGATCGGTATTCAAACGAATCTCGCCGAGCAGCTTCTCCAGATTCAGGAGAGCGCGAAATCCGGAGCGGCCGCCGGCGGATTACGGAGCGCCATGCTGGAGAGTTATCGAACCGCGTCGGCGCTCCTCGGCCAGGAGATTGCGATCACGCGGCAGGAGACGACCCTGTGGGACGCCTACTATGCCAGCCTGGACACGGCCGTCACGCGCCGCGGACCGCCCCGCCCTGCGATTCACTGGAATTGACTGAAGACCCATTCCGATCCGCGCGCAAGCGAGCGGTTGCCCGATACGCGCCGCATTCCGCGTCACTCGGATCGCCCGTTTGTGCCCTGCCGGCCGCCACTCTCCGGCCTTTCACCACCGTCCGCAGCCCTTACTCTGCTACTCTGAATTTTAATGAGCAGCCTTCAAATCACCCTGCCGGACGGCAGCGTTCAGACCGTTCCGGCGGGCACGAAACCTATCGATATCGCCAGCGGAATCAGCCCGCGGCTGGCCGGCGACGCCATCGTTGCGCGTGTCAATGGCGATCTGTACGACCTCACGCGGCCGCTCGAAGCCGACTCCACGCTGCAGATTCTTACGACGAAAAATCCCGAAGCGCTCGAGGTCTACCGCCACTCCACTGCGCACCTCCTGGCGGCCGCCGTCCTCGAATTGTTCCCCGAAACGAAGCTCGGCATCGGCCCCCCAATCGACACCGGCTTCTACTATGATTTCGAGCGCAGCACGCCCTTCGCGCCCGAGGATCTGGAAGCCATCGAAAAAAAGATGTGGGAGATTCAGGCTCGCAATCTCACCTATGATCGTGTCTACACGCCCAAGCCGGAAGGTCTAAAAAAATACGGTGACGAAGGCGCCTGGATGAAGTGCCAGTTGATCCAAGAAAAAGGCGCCGACCCGTTCTCCGAATACACGCTCGGCCCCAACTTTATCGATTTCTGCCGCGGCCCGCACGTGCCTTCCACCGCCAAGCTGAAGGCGTTCAAGCTGCTCTCCATCGCCGGCGCATACTGGAAGGGCGACGAAAAAAATCCGCGTCTGCAGCGCATCTACGGCACCGCGTTCTTCAACCAGAAGGATCTCGACGAGTACCTCAATCGCCTGGAGGAAGCCAAGAAACGCGACCACCGCAAGCTCGGCCAGGAGCTGGACCTGTTCAGCATTCAGGAACTTGCCGGCCCCGGCCTCATCTTCTTCCATCCCAAGGGCGGCATGGTGCGCAAGCTGATTGAAGATTGGATGCGCGATCAGTATATCCAGCGCGGCTACTCGCTGGTATACACTCCGCACATCGCCCGGTCGGATCTCTGGAAAACCTCCGGCCACTACAATTTCTACGCCGAAAATATGTTCAAACGCATGGAGCTGGACGACGCCGAATACCAGCTCAAGCCCATGAACTGCCCGTTCCACATTCTCATCTACCGCGACCGCATGCGCAGCTATCGCGACCTGCCCGTGCGCCTGGGTGAGCTCGGCACGGTCTACCGCTACGAACGTTCGGGCGTCATGCACGGCCTGCTCCGCGTCCGCGGATTCACGCAGGACGATGCCCACATCTTCTGCACTCCGGAACAAATTGAGGATGAAGTCGTCAACTGCCTGGAGTTCGCCATCGACGTTTTGAAAACCTACGGCTTCGACAAGTACGAGGCCGAATTGTCCACCTGGGATGGCGGCGCGAGCGGCAAATACGACGGCGCGCCGGAGCAGTGGAAGCTCGCTGAAACGGCGCTCGAGCGCGCCACCAGCCGTTTGAATTTGAAGGTGAAGGTGATGCCCGACGAGGCTGCCTTCTACGGGCCCAAGATCGACGTGAAGCTGGTCGATGCCATCGGCCGGCCGTGGCAGCTTTCGACCGTGCAATTCGATTTTACGCTGCCGCGCCGCTTTGGTCTCGAATACATTGCCGAGGATGGCAAGGCGCATCAGCCGTTGATGGTCCATCGCGCGCTCTACGGTTCGGTGGAGCGCTTCTTTGGAATTCTGCTGGAGCATTATGCGGGAGCCTTTCCGGTGTGGCTCGCGCCCGTGCAGGTGGCCGTGCTCCCCATCACCGACCGCCAGCTTGAATACGCCCGCGCCGTTGAAAAGCGCTTGAACGCCGCCGGCCTGCGCGTCCATCTCGACGACCGCAAGGAAAAGGTAAACCTCAAAATTCGCGACGCGCAATTGCAGAAGGTGCCGTACATGCTGGTCATTGGCGATCGCGAAGCGCAGGCCGATACCGTCAGCGTGCGCAACCGCCGTCACGGCGATCAAGGCGTGAAATCGGTGGATGCGTTTCTCGCGGATATAGCCAAGCTGGTCGCCGGCAAAGTCCCGGTGGAGTAGAGTAATTTGTGGTCTATCTCGCGTGCGTTCTGGCGGCGCTGCTGGCCGGATCGCTAGTGTACTGCGTACTGGTGATGGTAGCCGTGCGCCGCTACTTGGCAGTCCGTCCGCCGCCGCTCGCCGCGCACGAGCCGGTTAGTATTCTGAAGCCGCTCCACGGCCTCGATCCCGGTCTCGAAGACAATCTCCGCACGTTCTTCACGCAGGATTATCCCAGCTTCGAGATTCTCTTCAATGTGCGCTCGCTGGCCGACGCAGCCGCCGGCGTCGTTGAAAAACTACAGTGCGAATTTCCGGCCGTCCCCTCGCGCCTGATGGTGACGGGCGAGCCTCCGTATCCCAACGCCAAGGTATTCGCTCTCGAGAAAATGCTCGAAGCCGCGGCGTACGACTTGGTCGTGATGAGCGACAGCGACATCCGGGTAACGCCTCAACTCCTTCTCACCATCGCCGCCGAATTTCAAGACCCGCACATTGGCGTCGCCACGTGTCCCTACCGCGCCGTCGCCGGAAAAAGACTATGGTCGCGTCTCGAAGCGGCCGGCATGAACACGGAATTTCTCGCCGGCATTCTTGTGGCGCGGATGCTCGAAGGCATGAAATTCGCCGTCGGCCCCACCATCGCCGCCCGCCGCCGCGTGCTCCACGCCATCGGGGGTTTCGCGCGTCTGAAAGATTATCTGGCGGAAGATTTCGTGCTCGGAAAATTCGCCGCCGGGCATGGCGATGGCGTCATCCTGTCGTCGTATGTCGTCGAGCACCACATCGGCTCGGAGAGCGCGGCCCGCAACGCCGCCCACCGCCTCCGCTGGTCCCGCTCGACGCGCCGCTCCCGGCCGGCAGGATATGCCGGCAGTATCTTCACGAATCCGCTTCCGCTCGCGCTGCTGGTCTGCGCCGTTCAGCCCCATTGGTGGCCGCTGCTGATTCTTGTGTTGGCGATTCGCTTTGCGGCCGCCCACGTGGTTTCAGCCGATGTGCTGAAAGCCCACGTGCCGTGGGCGCTGCTGATCGTCCAGGATCTTCTCAGCTTCCTGTTCTGGATTGCCGGCTTCTTCGGCAACACCATCACCTGGCGCAGCCACAAATATTGTTTGTTGGCGGACGGCCGCTTCGAACGCAAGCCGCCGGCGCGTCAGGCTGAGCCGCGACCGTGACGCACCGAGCTGCGACCGAGCCGCGACCGCCAGGGAGCGGTTGCCGAGGGCGTTTCAGCGCCCCTTCATTCACTCCACTCTTGTGCCGCACACTCGTTTGCAAAGACCCTGCACACAGCCTGAGTAGCACCGATCGGTGATGTAATTTCCTCGTCCGAAGCCAGAACTGCCTGCCGGGAGTTTCCCAGGGCGCTAATCTCGCAAACCCCCAGCACACTAAGAATAAAAGGGTTGGCGCGCCCGTCTGCGTATATACGTAATTGCGTCAACGAATACCGCTGCGATCTCCAGCTAAATTCTACTTGAAGGCACATTGCCGGTTAGTGTATATACGTAATTAATGGCTTCCCTGCAGGCCTGCCAGTCACACGGCATCCGGTATTACCGCATCGTGAAATCGTTTCGCAAGAACGGCAAACCTTCCCTGCGCGTGCTCGAGTCTAGATCGCCCTAAAATCCTAGGATTGCAAGTTAGAATTTAGGATTTTCCTTGGGGCAGCCGATTTAACTCCGTCCGAATAAGACGATCCTAACCGTCTTTATCCGCACCGGCACGCCACTTATCGACGGTGCTTCCATGGCGCCAATGCGGATTTGCACGGTGCGCGATATTCGGGTAGGTCCGATTTTCGCCTTCGTCCTTCCACGCACGCTGGTAGTTGTCTATCAACTTCACGCGATCCCCGAATTTCGCGTCGG
>JBDTAT010000128.1:0-11213 GCA_039924505.1 Bryobacteraceae bacterium | reverse complement strand
ATTTCCAAAACTTGAGGCTGAGATGCTGCCGCTGGAAGTGGTTACCAGCGTCGCTCCGGGATTCGAAAACGACGGGTGGTTGAAGGCATTGAAAAACTCACCGCGGAGCTGCATGGTGACTCGTTCGCCAAGCCGGATATTCTTGAACAGCGACATCGAGAAGTCGATAAGATCCGGTCCGCGGAAGGTATTTCGGCCCAGGCTGCCAAATGTATACAGTGCGGGCACCTGAAACACCGCGGCGGCATTGGACGTAATGCAATTGGCCAAGTGGCCCTGCCCGCAATTGGGATTCACGCTGCCAATAATATTGGGCCTTTGGCCGCCCAGACCATTGTTGGCCTGGTCGTTTGAAATGGTCGCCGAAAACGGAAAGCCCGTCTGCAGGGTGGCGATGCCGTTGAGCTGCCAGTTCCCGAGCGTGTTTCGAACCACGTGGCTGGCCGACTTTTGAAAGAACGGTAATTCATAGACCCAACTGCCTGCAAACCGGTGCCGCAAGTCCCAGTTTCCGCTGGCATAATCCTGCTTCCAGTTATACGGGTTCATCGGAGAACCGTTGTTCGAATCCGACGACGCGTCCAGGTCGTGCGACCACGTGTATGACAGCAATCCTGAAAATCCGTGAAACAGCCTTTGACGGTACACCACATTCAGCGCGTTGTAGCTCGAATTTTCATCGTTTTGAATGGTCCGGATGGCGCCGAATAGTTGGTTGGGACGCCGCGAGTCGACGTTTCCCGGCCCCGGCAGTGGCGTGTTGTTGTAGTAGCTGCGGTCCAGGTGAACCGCATGGGAGCCAATATATTCCATGTCCAGGGCGCCGCCGTTCCACAGGCTGCGCTGCACGTCCAGGCTCCACTGATTCATGTACTGGGTCGGCAGGTTTGGATTGATGGTGAACGCGCCCGGGTAGGCCGATGCCCCCGGAAGCGTGGGCAGAGTCGGATTGCCGAGCGAAAGCGTGGGGCTGGTGGCACCGCCAATGTAAGTGTAAATGGTGCTGAACGGCGGGTTCGTCGAGGTCAGCGTGTAGTCGTTCAAGTGATTTGAATTGTAGTAAACTCCGTAGCCGCCGCGAACGACCCACTTCTCCGTGGCCCGGTATGCAAAGCCCACGCGCGGGGCGAAATCAAGATAGTTCGTGTTATTGAACGGGATCTTTGCGGGGACGGTTGTGGGAATGAAATGCGTGTTCTCCGGATTTAGGATCGTGCCGTTGCCGGTCGTCGATTGCGGCGCGGTGGTGAGCTCATACCGCAGGCCGAGGTTCAGCGTGAGCTTCTGGTTGACCTGCCACTTGTCCGTCGCGAAAAACCCATTACGATATTCCGCCGCTCCGCCGGGATAAAGCGGCCCGGGAGTGGTGACCGACGCCGGGATGCCCAGCAGAAGGTCGGCCCCTCCGTCTCCCGAATACTGCCCGGAAAAGTTAAACGCGCCGCGCACATTATTGTTGGCGCTGCGATTCGTAATAATCTTGCGGATTTCCGCTCCGGCGGAAATGCTGTGCGCGCCATGGGTCCAGTTGAAAACGTCCGTCCCCTGCCAGGTGATGTCCTGCTGGGTCAACGGAACCGAGGCGCCGCTGCCGCCCAGCGTATCGTATCCCGTGATGCCGAAAAACGGCACTCCCGGATTCGAAGCGCTGCTCGTAAATCCAGGGATGCCCAGGCTTGTTCCGGCATTGGCGAGGGCTGCGGTTGCAAAGAAGTTGACCTCGTCAATCGTCGTATATTGCCGGCCAAAGTGAAGATCGTTGACCGTATTTGGCGTGAGCACCTGCGTGTACCCGAAAACAAAATTTTTGTCCGTCACAATCTGGTTGAAGCCGTTATAGGGATTAGTGGTGCCGGCCAGCAGCGTCGCATTCTCCCACACGTACCGGAAGAACAGATGCACTTTTTCGCCCAGGCTTTGGTCGATGCGATCAATGGTCTGGTCGGTATTGTTACCACTCAGTACACTTGCCGCATAGTTGTTTGTCGGTCCTGGAAGGTTCGGCAGCGGCAGATACTGCAAAGATTTCAAGCCTTGCGGCGACAATAGCGATGCCGGAATCACGTTGCCTGCAAAGGGCGCCCGCGTGGGATCGAACGGGTTGTGAATCGCGATGGGTTTGTTCTCGCCCAGCAATTCCGAGAAGTTGCCCTGGCGCATCAGCGGCGTCAACTCCGTTGCGATTGACGCGCTCACGGCCGCATTCCGAAGGCCTTCGTAGTTCACCATGAAGAACGGTTTATTGCGGCCATTGTAAAGTTTGGGAATCACAACCGGTCCGTCGAGTTCGAAGCCAAACTGGTTCTGGCGGAAAGGCGCTTGTGGTTTTCCCACGGCGTTAAAGAATCCGCGCGCGTCCAACCAGTTGTTGCGGACGAACTCGAAGACACTCCCGTGCAGGCTGTTCGTTCCGCTCTTGGAAAGCAGGTTGATTTGCACTCCCATGTATCCGCCGTATTCGGCCGGATAGGTGCCGGTTTGTACTTGCACCTCCTGCACGGCGTCGATGGAGGGACGGATGGACGTGGTATTGATCAGGTTCGTCATGATGCTCACGCCGTCGAGCGAAATGCTGTTTTGAACTTCACGCGTGCCCGGACCGATAAAATCTTCGCCTCCTCCGGGCAGTCCGGAGGGATTCTTGAAACCCGATATGACACCCGGCGTCACCAGCGCAAGTTTCAGGCTGTCCCGTCCGTTCAGCGGCAGATTCGCCGTCGCTTTCTGATTCAACGTTTCGCGGATGGTGGCTTCGTCGGTTACAACAGGAGGCGCAGCCGCGGTGACAGTCAGCGTCTGCGAAACCTGGCCAACCTGTAATGCAAAATCGGTGCGCACAATCTGATTTGCCTGCACCGTGACCCCGGTTTTATCGATGGTTTGGAAGCCAGGCTTTTGCGTTACGATGGCATACGTTCCGGGCTTCACGAATTGGATCTCGTAATACCCTAATGTGCTGGAGGTGGTTTTATAGCTCTCCTGAGTGGCGACGTTCGTGGCCGTGATAGCGGCCCCGGCAATCGCCGCGCTGCTGTTGTCGGTTACGTTGCCGACAAGCGATGTTGTGGATGCGAGTTGCGCGTAGGCGGCGGAGCCGATGCCGAGCGCCATCAGTACCACTGCGGCGGTTCTGACGTCACCGCGGAAAATATACCGGAAAATTTGTCTCATTAGCCGAAACATATAAACCTCTTTCTTGAAGCCTTGTTGCCTAGCCTGGAGGTGCGAAGTCAAGCGGTTTCAAACCAGCTATGAACAGGCCCCCGGTAGCGCACCTGCAGCTCGGGCGTGTCCACTGCTTTTCCGGCCCGCTTCGAATCGAAACAAAAAGCGAGCGCTCCGGTGGTCAGCAGAGTCCGCTCCACCGGACCCGGAGCTTTGCCCGTCGCCAGGAACACGTCTACGCACCGGGCGAGCCCATCGAAACTGCGAAAGGGCGGACCGGGTGGCGTGATAAACGCCGTGGCGAGCGGCGCCGCCTGCCCGTTCACGCGGATGGCGGCAGTCCAATTCTCCTGATCCTGCCCGAGCATCAACGCGGCGGCTTTCAGGCCATCCCTATACTTCAGGACGAACAGGACCGGCGGCTGCTTGGTTTGCTCTTCAATCGGTAGCGGCAGCGGCTCGGGCTGCAAGCGCATTGCGCTCTCTAATAGCGGCTTCGCCCACGAGCCTTGTGCGCTAGCGAGCCATGCCCAGATATTTCGCCCTTCGATCCATTCCACCGATGCGATTCCGGTTTCGCCGCCCTTGCGCCGCTCTACCAGGCATTGCAAGCCTTCGAGCGTATGAAAGCCGTATGCATCCAGTTCGCCGTAACCAATCGCCACCGCCTCGGTAATGGGCGTTTCCAGCGGCGGATCTAATGCCGGTCTTCGAATGGTCAACGGGATAGACGAGCCGGCCATGAACGGAAACCCGATTTTCTTCGCGCGGCGGTAGATCGCCTCCGCCTTCTTCCATGAGTAAGAGAAATGCTTGTCGAAATACGTGGGGACGGATCGGCCGGACTGCTCATAGACGTCCATGATCTGCGAGAACAACTCGTAGCGCGGATACAGATGCTGCCCGACGTCGTTGTAGGGGTACTCTCCGTGCTCGCCCACGAAGACGACGGCATCGACGGCGAGCGGCTTGCCGCCCAGCGTCAGCGCTTCCCGGATAGAAGGATAGATATGGAATCCGTTGCGCGCCGCCAAGTCGCGGCTCATGTCGATAGCCGGCGTCTGATCGGCGTGAAACGAAACCACGTGCGTGTTCGACGGCGTCCAGACAGCGTTCGACGAATAGCCGGCGAGCAGTCTTCCGATGAGGACATCGGCGTGGGAATTGTAGCGGTAAACGGTCGCAATGACGGCTGTTTTCGTGCGGCTGGTTGAGGGGGCGCACGGCGTTTCCGGTGCGCCCGCTGCCATCGCCGGCGCGCCGATTCCCAGTGCGAGCCAATCGCGCCGTGTCATAGTGAACTTCCATTTTTCAAGCTTGCGATTGTCGGCATGGTGAAAAGTCACGCCGTCTGGAACCAGCTGTGGACGGGACCTCGATAGCGCACCTGCAATTCCGGCGTTTCGATCCGCTTCTTTCCTTGCCGCTTCGATTCGAAACAAAACGCCAGCGCTCCGGTGGTCAGTAAGGTTCGCTCCACCGGATTCGGAGGCTGGCCGGTGCCCAGAAAGTGATCGACGCAGCGCCCGATTCCATCCCAATTCGGCAAAGGCCGGACCGCCGCCGATCCATTGAGGCCGGGTTCGCCGATACCGAACAAGGTGGTAAGAAACCGCTTCTGCCCTTTCACCCGGATCGCCGCGGTGAAACCGGCCGCATTCTTCGTCAGCACCAGCGCCGCCGCTTTCAGTCCGTCCCGGTAGTTCAGGACAAACAGGACCGGCTCCTTGGCCTGCTCTTCAATTGGAGGCGACGCAGGCAGCGGCTGTAACCGCAGCGCCTCTTCCAGCAGCGGTTTCGACCACGCCCCTTCCGCGCTGTCGCGCCATGCCCAGATGTCCGCGCCGTCGATCCATTGCACCGACCCGATTCCCGTTTCCCCGCCCTTCCGGCGCTCCACCAGGCACTGCAAGCCCTCCAGCGTGTGGAACCCATACGCATCGGCGGGCCCGTAGCCGACCATCACCGCTTCCGTCATCGGCGTCTCGAGCGGCGGCTCCGCCGGCGGCTTTCGAATGGTCAACGGAATGGACGATCCCGCCATGAAGGGGAAGCCAATCTTCTTCGCGCGCCGGTAGATGGCATCTGCCTTCTCCCACGAATAAGAGAAGTGCTTGTCGAAAAACGTGGGAACGGAACGGCCCGACTCCTCATACACGTCCAGGATCTGGTTGAACAATTCATAACGCGGATACAAAATCTGCCCGACATCATTGGTCGGGTAGTCGCCATGTTCGCCCACGAACACGACGCCATCGACCGCCAGAGATTTGCCGCCCAAAGTCAGCGCCTCCCGGATGGAAGGATAGAGCTGGAATCCGTTTCGCACGGCCAGATCGCGGCTCATGTCGGTGGCTGGCGGGATCTGATCGGCATGGAGCGAGACCACATGCGTATGCGACGGGCTCCATACTGCGTTCGCGGAATAGCCGGCCATCAGCCGTCCGATGAGAACGTCGGCGTGCGAGTTATAACGATAGACCGTGACAATGGCCGCCGTCTTTGTGCGCTGAGCTTCCGGCGCGCAAGGCCCGGCTGGCGCCGCCTTCGCCATCAGCACCGGCGCGGCCATTCCGGCTCCAAGCCAAGCTCTACGAGTCATGTTGTGATTGTAGTCACAAGTTTGCCTATTTGTACATAGATTTCTATGGACAAATTCATATGGTAGACTGGTCCGCGGCAAACACCCGTTTTAAGACGTGCCGAAAAATCCAACTCGAAGGGAGCTTTAATGAACAATTCGCGACGAAAGCTATTGACGGCCGCGCCGCTGGCCCTGGCGGGGATGGCGCAAGCCAAACCCGCGGCCGGGAAGACGCGCGGGGGCAAGCGCGTGTATTATCCCGACGGCAAGCCTGCGGCAGATAAGGAGATCCCGCTCTATTCGGAGGTGATTTCGCATGGCGGCCTGATCTTCGTATGCGGTCACGGCGTGAATACATCCACCGATGTTCGCCAGCAGACCAAGGCCGTGCTGGACTGGATTGAACAACGCCTGCACAGCGCGGGCTCCTCTATGGCCAAGGCGCTGAAGTGCAACGTATTCCTCCGCCACCTGGAGGATTATGCGGCCATGAATGAGGTCTATCGAGGCCGTTTTGGCGCCGAGCCTCCCGTGCGCACCACCGTCGCGGTGGCAGGCATTCCCCTGGATGGGTGCCTCGTCGAGATCGAAGTTATCGCGGGCGCTTAAGCCCGAAATTCGCGCTCAATGCCGCGCGCTGCCTCCAGTAAGGAGGTAGCGATGCTGTCATCCTGCGCCGGTCGAAACCGGTGCATCGGCCCGGAAATACTGAGCGCCGCAATGGCCCGGCCGTCTCGATTCAAAATGGGGACGCCAATGCACGTCGCCTGAAGCGCGCTCTCTTCGCATTCAATGGCGTAACCTTGAGAACGCACTTTTTCGAACTCGCGCGCCAGCTTGGCCGGATCGGTGATGGTGAACGGCGTCAGTGCCGGAAGTTCGCGGCCTCTCATCAGGCTTTCAACCAGACCCGGCGGCGAGAACGCCAGAACGGAACGGCCGAGAGCGGTCGAAAGCGCCCACACCGTGGCCCCCGGCCGCTCGCTCAACTTCAAGGCGTACTCGCTTGGAACCACCTCGACGTAAACCACCATATCGTGCTGCAATTCCCCCAGATTCACCGTCTCGCCAAACACGCCGCGGAGCTTCAACATATACGGCAGCGCGATTCGCCGCAGCGTTTCCCGGGTTCCGCCCTCCCGCGTCAACTCCCCCAGTACGCGGCCCAGGCGGTACGTCTTCTGCTCCGAGTCGCGGATCGCGACCCCCAGATGCAGCAGCGTGGCCAGGATGCGGAACACCGTGGATTTCGGAATGCCGGTGCGCCGGGCCGCATCATTCAGCGTTAAATTTCCGTTCTGGGCAAGTTCGCCGATGATTTGAAACGTGTTGCGGACTACCGGGATGACGTACCGGGTCGATTCGGATGGGGTAGCGGATTTCACGGGGCGACTTTTACTATCGCATATTTCAATACCAAAACGCCTTAATTCGTTGACAACAGTCTCAACTTGAAGCACCATGAGAATTGTCGTACCAATAGAAAATTCATAGTTCTTCCATTGAAATTTAACGCCGAGGGAAAGGAAATACTTGTCTGATCCGAAAGTAGCCGCCGCGGCTCCCGCTTCGTTCCAAGCGGAGTTGCATGACGAAAATGTCCGAAAAAAGACTCCCGGTTCCTGGCAGCGGCATCAGCGTTCCTGCCGCACATTGGCGGGAGGCGTTTCCAGCGGCATGCGCCGCGCCGCCCGGCCCTATCCTCTGTTTTTCGATCACGGCGCCGGATCTCGCGTGGTTGATGTGGACGGAAACAGCTATCTGGACTACGGCCTGGCCTGGGGGCCTCTGATTCTAGGGCATTCGCACCCGAACGTGGTGGACGCGGTGCGTCGGCAGGCCGGCCGGGCGCTCACCTTTGGCGCGCAGCACGACCTGGAAATCGAAGTCTCCGAGCTGCTGAACCGCACGATTCCCTGCGCCGATCTGGTTTGCTTCGCCAACAGCGGAACCGAGATTGTGCAGGTAGCGCTGCGGCTGGCGCGGGCGGTCACGGGCCGAAGTTCGTATCTGAAATTTGAAGGTCACTATCATGGCTGGAGCGATGAAGCTCTGGTGGCCTATCACCCGTCGTCCGGGGACCCGTTGGAACAGCCCGGGCCGGTGGGTGCGGGCCAACTCCCGCACGACCATGTGATTGTTGCGGAATGGAACAACCGCGCGCATGTCGAGCGCATCTTCACGACTCGCGCCGGAGAGCTTTCGGCCATCATCTGCGAACCCCTGCTGGCCAATAGCGGCTGTATTCCGCCCGCTGCCGGCTTTCTCGAATTTCTACGCGAAATCGCGAGCCGCCACCACACGGTCCTGATTTTCGACGAAGTCATTACCGGCTTTCGCGTCGATCTAGGCGGAGCGCAAAGCCGGTGGGGAGTGGTTCCGGACTTAGCTACCTACGCCAAAGCGGTGGGAGGTGGGGTACCGTTGAGCGTGCTCGCCGGCCGCTCGGAGTTTATGGAGCGCATCGCCGGCGGCGCGGTGGTCCACGCAGGAACCTTGAACGGAAATCCTCTCTGTTTAGCCGCCGCGCGCGCCACCATTGAGGTGTTGGCCGCGGACAACGGCAGTATCTACCGTGGCTTGCGGGCCCGGTCGGATCGTCTGCGGGAAGGAATCGCGGCCGCGCTGAGCCGAACGGGACTCCCGGTTACCACCTCCGGCGACGGCCCGGTGTTCCAGGTTTCCTTAATGGACCGGCCGGCCAAAAATTATCGCGATACGCTGCGCTCCGATACCGCGTGCTATAGCGACTTCGCTTTGGGTTTGCTGGACCAGGGCGTTCTGGTGCTTCCGGATGGACGCTGGTATCTCTCAACGGCCCACGGCGAGGAAGATATCGACCGCACGCTGGACGCCGTCCGTTTGGTCTGCGCTCATTCCGGCGCGTGAGCCGGAACCATCTCCCGCGTCGGATCGATCGTTGCGAAGATGCAGCCGCTGACAATGAGCATGGCCGCCAGCGGCATCAACGCGCGGTCGTAGCTGCCGGACCACTCCACCCAATAGCCGAAGGCCACCGAAGAAATCAGCGATCCAACCTGACCGGCCATATTCATCGCGCCCGAGATGGCTCCGGCGTGCTCGCGTCCGGTGTCCACGCAGATTGACCAGGCAACCGGGAGCATTAAATCCATCGCTCCCAACCCAACCGTGAGAAAGGCAACCGCAGCCCATCTGTTCGGCGTAACCGTTGCACCCAACAGCAGCGCGCCCGAGGCAATCAGGCCGCTGGCGCCGATGGAACAGCGCGCGAATCGCAGAGAATGCCGGCGCGCCAATCGGTCGCTGAAATACCCGCCGGCCACAAGGCCCGCCAAGCCTGCCCAGGATGGAAGTGCGGACGCGATTTCCATCTGGTTTTCCGTGAATCCCCGGCCCAGTTGCAGATACGTATGCAGCCAGGAAAGGTAGAAGTACGCTCCCCAGCAATAAGTGTGATACATCAGCAGAAGCTTAATAAAATTCCGGTTCCGCGCCAACTGGGACCATCGCACTCCGCCATGGGAACGGACGGCGGGTTGGCCGATCTTCTCCCGTTCTTCGACTGTAACGCCCGCCTTCCCGGCCGGCGAGTCGCGGAACCACCAATACCAGATCGCACTCCAGAAAACGCCCAGCGACCCAAACACATAGAACGCCGCCCGCCAGCCGTGATGCTGTTCGATGGAAACCACGATCGGCGGTGCGAGCGCCCCTCCCATCGCGGTCGCCATGAAAAACACGCTCAGCGCGCGTGCCCGTTCACTAGCCGGAACCCACCGCGAGACGGCCGAGGTGCAATTGGGGAACGCCCCGGCTTCCCCCGCGCCGAAAAGAAAGCGCACCCCCAACAGGCTCCGGAAGCTGGTGGCCGCCCCGGTTAACGCCGTAAACGCCGACCACCACAGCACGATGCGCGTCAGTACCTTGCGTGCGCCTATCCGGTCTCCCAGAATCCCGCTCGGAATTTCAAACAGAGCATATGACAGCGTGAACGCGCCGATGACCCAGCCCCAATGGCTCGGACTAATTCCCATCTCATGTTGAATTCTGGGTCCTGCTACCGCAATGCACAGGCGGTCCAGATACATCACAAACACGAGGACAAAAAGCAATCCCAGGACTCGGAATCGATAAGGCATGGAGGTCTGTTTCAGAGTACCGGAGTTTCCGAATTGGAACAATGGTTTTCCATCAGAAATATGATAGACTCGCGTCCATGACGCCCCGAGTCTTCAAAATCGCCATTGGCAGCATCATGCACGAGTCCAACTCGTTCAATACCGAGCCGACCATTCTATCGGATTTCGTTTTCCGGTCAGGCTCCGGCCGGAAAGAAACGTTGAGCGACTGGGCTACGGGCAATTCGGAGGTCGCTGGTTTTGTCGAAGAGGGAACCAGAGCGGGTTTCGATCTCATCCCTACGATCTACGCCTCCGCGACGCCCAAAGGACCGGTGGCGTCCGCTGCGTTCGAGGAACTAACCGGTCGATTGGTTCAATCCATGAGTGAGGCCGCGGGCGTCGATGGCATCCTGCTGGCCCTGCATGGCGCGATGTATAGCGGCGAATTTCCGCAGGCGGATGAAGAGATCGTTCGCCGTCTGCGCGCCGCCGTGGGACGGAGCATTCCACTGGTGGTGACGCATGATTTTCATGCGAACATTTCTCCCGCCACGGTGGAATTGACCGACGTGCTGATCACCTATCAGCAGAACCCGCATATCGATACGAAACAGCGGGGCGCGCGGGCGGCGTCGATCCTTGCCAGAATGCTCGCGGGCGAAGTGCGGCCGTGTCAGGCGATCGTGAAGCCCTCGATGATTTGGAATATCGTTCATCAGCACACCTCGCAGGAACCTCTACGGGCGGTCACGGAGTCCAGCATCGAGTTGGAGCGGCGGCCCGAAGTTCTGGCTGCCAGCGTGGCGGGCGGATTCCAGTACAACGACGTACCCTTTATCGGCCCCTCGGCGATTGTTGTGACGGATGGCGATGAAGCGTTGGCTGCGCGGGAAGCGCAGCGGCTTGCGGACATGATGTGGGAGCGGCGCGAGGAAACCCGCCTGGAACTCCCGGACGCGGCAACGGCGGTTGCGGCAGCCATGCGCGCAGACCGTTTCCCGGTGGCCCTTTTCGACGTGGGAGATAACGTTGGTGGGGGATCGGCGGCGGATGAGACGGAGTTGCTCGCGGAACTGGTTCGACAGGGGGCGAAGGGGTGGGTGGTGATTCTGAACGATCCCGCCGCTGCCGCCTTCGCCAAATCGGCCGGCATCGGTGGCGCGTTCGAGCGGGCGGTGGGCGGATGTGCGGCGAGCAGTGTCACCAAACCCGTTTTCGTAAAAGGAACGATCCGCTCCCTTCACCAGGGAGGTTTCGTCGAGCCGGCCGTGCGTCATGGCGGCCACCGCTACTGGCGCATGGGGCACTGCGCGGTGATTGAACAAGAGGGATCGACGCGCGACGATTTGAATTTGTTGCTG